>JAFQWR010000018.1 GCA_017407365.1 Clostridia bacterium | reverse complement strand
TTTACGCTCTGTGCTTCCTTTGGCATCCTTCTTTCGGGGTTAATCAGCGTATGAAAGGTGGATGTTATAATTCCGTTTTCAATCTTCACTGCGCCGATTTCCGCAACCTTATGAAGATCAAATTCAATACCCGTTGTTTCTGTATCAAATACAACAACCGTTTTATTCTGTAGCATGGTAGGCACAGAAAGGTCGGTGAAAGAAAACATTCCCTCCTGCACCGTTTCCTGATACGGTTGAGGGATGATTTTGGTGTATGTAGGAGGCTCAGGCTTTTCGGGCATGGGCATAATTGTGAAGCTTTCGGGCAAGGTGCAAAGAGAAATATTGCTGATGCGAAGCTCTAAGCTTCCCTTGGAATTGAGAACGGTTTTTCCCGAGCAAATGACCTGCGCTCCTCCGTTTTCCTCTGAATACAGCTTTTCTACAAGAGGAATTCGGGACTGCGCCGCATAATACGCGCAGGAGATTTCGCCTGTAAAATCCTTTAAGCGGATGCGAAAAAATGTGCTTCTTTTACGTTCACCCTCCTTGGGCTCTTCGGGGTCAAAGCGCTTCATACGGGTGATTGTTCCACATAATACAACGGACGGAGATTCCTCTTCGACGTCGCATATATACATGGCATCTCCGAAAATGGGCTTACCGATTACCTCCTTTATGCCTGTAACCTTGATTTTACGCTGATTTGCAGCCTCTGCGTAAATTTCTGTGTTCGCTTCGATTTCCTTTTCAACAAAGCGGGGTGTAACGCGAAAGGGCTCCTTGTATTCATCGGTAAGAAAAGCAGAGAGTCGTTCGATAACGCCACCCGATAAAACTGATTCTTTCAGCATATCGTCTACTGCAAGACTCAAATAAAAGGTATCCTCTTTTTTTTCTAGGCGCACGGTGGCGTAATCGGTTCCTGCGGAAATTGCAGGCTCCTTTGATGAAAGATACCCTTGAATACATTTCTGAACGATTTCCTCATCAAAATAGATTCTGCTCAGCTCAAATGAAAACTCCTTAACATAACGGGGCAATTTCTTTTCAAGCACGGCAGAAATAGTTTCCTTTTGTAATGCCGTAACCACTCCCTTCGTTTGAAAATGCAGCTGAATTTTTCCGCCATAACGGTAAAATATCGCTGATTTCAAATACAATCCACCGGGGAATTCTGTTTCGGCAAGAATGTAATCGCATATTTTTTCCATTTTACTGTCTTTTTTCTTTAATCTTTTTATCAATCAGTAATGCCAACCGTTCGAAAATGAAATCATTCTCTACGGTTTCAATCACGTTTCCGTTTTCGAACAGGATGGATTTATTTTTTCCGCCCGCAATTCCGATATCTGCCTGCTTTCCTTCTCCAACGCCATTTACAGTGCATCCCATAACGGCAATCTTTAACGGAATGCGGATGTTTTTAACAAGTTCCTCAACACGGTTTGCAATCCCTTGAACATCACAGGCTGTTCTGGCACAGGTAGGGCAAGAAATAACTTCAACGTAATCTGATTTCAAGCCAACAGCACGAAGGATGCGATGACCGTAAATTACCTCATTTTCCGGCTTGTCGGTCAAGGATACACGCAAGGTATCACCGATGCCGTCTAAAAGTAAGGCTCCGATTCCTATTGCGCTTTTAACCTCGCCCATAGACGGTGTACCTGCCTCTGTCACCCCTATATGCAGGGGGTAATCGCAGACCCTACTGAGATAACGGTAAGCTTCAACCGTCTGCGCAACACCTGCAAATTTCACAGAAAGAACAAGATCATAAAAGCCAAAGGACTCTAAGAGCGCTACACTTTTTAGACAGCTTTCTGCCATAGCCTTTGGAGTATAACCGTATTTTTCAACCAGATCCTTCTCTATAGAGCCGCCGTTTACCCCAATACGGATGGGAATGCCTGCATCTTTTGCAGCGTCAACAACAAGCCGAACCTTGCTTTGATTACCAATATTTGAAGGGTTTATGCGCAGCTTATGCGCTCCGTTTTCGGCAGAAAGAATTGCCATTTTGTAGTCGTTGTGGATATCAGCAACAACGGGAAGTGGCGATTGATCGGTGATTTCGCGTAACGCAAAAGCACTTTCTCTATCGGGGACGGAAAGGCGGACGATATCGCAACCTACGTTTTTCAGACGCTCAATCTGTGCAAGGCAAGCTGTAACGTCTTTGGTGGGAACGTTCGTCATTGATTGCACAGTGATGGGCGCTCCTCCGCCTATGGGAATATCTTTTACAAGTATCTGTTTTGTCATAAGAAGAATAATTGATTGATATCGGCTAAAATTACAAAGCCAAACAAAAGCAGTAAGCCTACGGTATGCACAATGGCTTCTACCTTTCTGTTTACAGGCTTACGTCTAATCCATTCAATTGCAGTAAAAATGATACGGCAACCGTCTAACGCAGGAATGGGAAGCAGATTCATTACTGCAAGATTGACGTCTATCATTACGACGATGTCGAGGAAATAGCGGAAGCCGCTTCTTGCAACCTCGGCAGTCATACCTATGGTGGTCAAGGGCCCGCCTACGGCATCTAAACCAAGCTGACCGGTAATCAACTGACCAACGGTGCCTAAAATCACCCATCCCATACGCAGGCAATAGCTTACAGATCTTCCGATAGACTCAAAAAAGCCAAGGTGATATGCCGTATAAGATTGCATAATGCCGAAGCCCCACGCCTTTTGAACGGTTACGTTTCCGGCTTCGTCCTCTACCGTAGATTGATATTCACGCTTTTGT
>JAFQWR010000017.1 GCA_017407365.1 Clostridia bacterium | reverse complement strand
GTCCTTCCCAAAAAAAAAACGGTGCCTTCCCATCATACGGGAAAGCACCGCGCCTTGCATTTTTTATAAATCTTTTAAGGTTATTCCTGACCCTCTTCTTCAAGCAAACGATAATACTCCTCGAACACACGCTCCACCGTTTCGTCATCAAGAATCATCACAAGAGCGTCCTCGTCGTCAATCTCTTCGATGCGGAACACATAAGCCACATCGTCCGTCTCGCCCTCAGGCGGAATTACGGGCTTTAACAGAACATAAACCATTTCATCCATAGGAATCACAGCCACCTGCTCAAACTCCGTTTCGACGTTATTCTCGTCGTATAAAACGATATTATCGGTGCAATCCTCCGAAAGAATCATATCAATCGTGCTCTTCATCTCTTCCATTTTCGTACTCCTTAATTTTTTCTTCTGATTGATTATCATCGGGCAAGCCCTTTTCCAGCCCAAAGCCAAGCTTTTTGTAAAGCGCATGGGCATCAGAATCCTTCAGCTTATATATCTGCCATAAAACGAAGGTAGCAACCGCTACACCCACAATGCCCATCATCAAGCCCGTTGGCAAATCGAATACGGTGCCTGAGCCCAGCTCTGCCATCATCATACCGCAAAAATCATAAACCGCGTGTACGAAAGCGCAAAGCAAGACATTGTGTGTTTTAATCAGACAAAAGGCACAAAGCCCACCAATCAATGTGGAATAGCCCACCTGCAGCACTGTGGGGCCAAAGCCGGCGCCCATCAGCAGATTAAACAGATGCGCAAGCCCAAACAGCACGGATGATGCCACGAAGGTTTTTTGCAGGCCTTTGCGGTCCTTAGAAAACCTTTCTGCCACGATGGGAAAAAGCACTCCGCGAAAAGCGCATTCCTCAAACATACCGATTGCAATGCAATATACAGCAAACAGGACAAAATCGGTTAACGACGTATGAAACAGCTTTGATTTACCTGCAAAAAAGGAGCAAAAGGGAAAATTATTGACGGCAATTATCAGACAGGGAATCAAAAACAGAAGCCCCTGCGGCGCACCGAAAAGCTTGCTCTTATTCCACACCAACAGCAGAATGACAGCAGCAGCACCCGCAACAAGGGGCATTGTACGGTTGATGATACCGTTTTGCACTTCATCGTTTACATAGGTAAATTCAAAAAATTCGAGCACCGCCATTGCAACAAACAGCAAAGCCAATACCGCAAAGCGAATGCGCTCTCTCGTTTTTGATTGCATAAAAAAACCTCTTTCATTAACAAAAGCAACTCTAATATTATATCATATTCAACGTACTGATGCAATGAAAAGCGGCTATAAAAACAAAAAACAACTGTAATACAATTAAAAAAGCGATTCTGATGCATTATTACCTTCAAACAGTCTGCAAATCCCCCTTAAAAGCAAACTACTAAAGTTTGTTTGGCATAATTATTATTACACATTTTTTTCGGGCTGTAAACAATTTTTGCATTGATTTACGTGATTACCCTTCGTTAAGAAAAAAAGCCACCCTTGTACAAAAACTTCTTTTTCTACTCTCTCGCCAGACGCAATGTTTTTTGCCGGGACCTGCTTTGCAAATGCAAAAAAAACGGCATACCCCTTTTGAGATACACCGTATTTTTGTAAATTCATTCTTTTGGGAATACCCCCAAAAGAAGCTTCTGTTTTTTGCCCTTATGCACGCCACAGGGAATGCAGATTGCAGTATGCATATACCGCTACAACCTCATCGCCCTCGGTTAACGCAAACTGAACAACGGGCTGCTGATCGGGCGTTAATACCTTGCGCTGATTGCCCTGCTTGGTTTCTAAGGCAACCCATTCGATATAATGCTCTGCGGACATAGGATGCAGTACAGAGCCAACGGTTACGGTTACAAGGTTACCCTCCTTGGATACAACGGGGAGATGCTTTTCTACGGAAGCATCCACGGTGCCGGGTACAATTTCCTGCATTTTCTGACCGCAGCAGAATACGGGTACGCCTTTATCGGCGGCATAAGCAATAATATTTCCACAATGAGAACAACGGTAAAATTTCATAAACAATACCTCCTTTGGTTTATCTATATCTTACCATATTCACTATCATTTGTCAATATTCTGACGATGCATTTTTCGCCTTTTCATCTGTTTTTCATCAATAAAAAAGCACCCCCGAAAGCACTTGCCCTCGGGGGTATAAAATGAATGATGTTTTATTTTACGTAGAGAAATTAGTCCTCTTTTCTCTTGCGAGCAAACAGAACACCACCGATCGAAAGGGAAACAAGAAGCACGGAAGCACCTGCAACGGAAGAGCTACAATCTACCAGCTGTCTTTCTGCCTTTTCGATGATTACGGACTGGGTGTAGAATAACTGGTCGAAATATTCAAATACAACGATTGCTTCGTAGTATTCGCCCTTATCCTCCCAATAGAAGATCTTGCCGTAGCCCAGCTCTTCATAATCTACATAGAGCGTATAAAGAACGTCCATTTCCATTTCGGGGTTGAAATAGGTGGTATCCGTATCAACGCCCTCAACAAACTTAATCTGATCGCCGTAGGTACCTGCATAGTCGTTGGTTACGCCCAGATAGCCGTTTTGTGCACACTGAATGAGCTCACCCTTAACGCCATAGGTCCAGAACCAGCCCATGATACCGCGATCGCACAGATAATTCTTGTTGAAGATCTTGCTTGCGTATGCTCTGTTCGTATCAATACCAGTGTTGTATAAGCCCATCCAATACAGAACGGAGGTGAAGGTATCGATCGAAGCGGTGTTGAGGTTAGCCGTGGGAACCTCGGGAATGGTTGCTTTTGCCTTTGCAAGGATGTTGGTGTTAAAGGAAATGATAACAATCTGATCCCACAGATCGTACTCATCGAGCTTAACCTTTAACGCATCTACCAGCGCTTCCTTAGAAGACTTGATTTCGAATACGAGAACGATGTTGGAATCCTTGATAATGGGAGCGATATCATCGAAGAATGCGATATCCTCAATACCAAATCTATCCAGCTTATACTGCTTCAGCTGAGCAGAAGACATACTCTCAACCGCACCCGTGCCGTTGGTTGCAGCATCGATCGTGCTGTCGTGGCAGAATACGATCTGACCGTCGGTGGTCAGCCAAGCATCAAGCTCTACGTGGGTGGCACCCATATCGATAGCAGCCTGCGTACCGGAAACGGAGCACTCGTTGTAGGAGGAAGGAATACCTCTGTGTGCTACGTTGAAGATGGTTCTGAATACCGAGCCTGCAGGAACGGATGCAAGAACATCGTAAACGTTCTGCGCGTTATCGGAAACGATACCCAATGCACCGCTGAATGCGCAGTTATAAACATCCATCTTGGAGGAGCTGTTTGCCATTACCCAAACGGTTTTGAAGCGTGCCTGAATGTAGCTTACGTTTTCGGGCGTTGCAAGGCTCTGAGGAATTACTGCAACGGTTGCATAATTTTTATTGGTGGTTGCTACGATGTTGTAAAGATCCGTTTCGTTATTGTAAACGATCATACCTCTGATCTTGGAGTTCTTTTCCTTGATCATCTTGATGATTGCGGGATCCTCGGACATAACGCCCATATCCAGAATATCAATAACTCTATAGTACATATTGATAAATGCCTCTGCTTGCGCTTCGGTATCAATCTTCAGGATGGGAACGATTCTGCCCTTTAAGCAGGAATTATAGATATTAACAAAGCTATCTAATACTTCGCCGTTTGCATCAACGATGTTCTGATCCTCGTTGAAGTGTAAAATAGCATTGGAGGGTCTTACCGTGCCTGCTAAGGAATCGAGCTGATCCTGATTCTGAATATCCATTACAACGGTAGGAGCGTTTTCTACCTGGATGCCGGGATGCTGATAGATGTTAGCAAGAGTGGTGTCGGTTTCGGTCTGGGGAAGCTCAACCTCGGTACCCTCTACTTTAACGTTGTTGATCTTTAAGGTGCTGTTGTTAACAATGATTGCAAAGCCACCATAGGTGAGTCTGCTACCGAGATGTGCATCTCTGATAGCGAGATCGTATGTATTGATCAGCTTGTTATCCATGTAGTGATATGCAGTGGAGCCTTCCAATACGATCTTTATCGTATGGTAAGCCATATCACCCATGTAAGCGCCCTGCGACGTCGCAGTATCGCTGAAGCCTCTGGAAATATTGATTGCAGAGAATGCGGAATTACCGTTATAGCGGTAGTTCATCATGTAGCCCTGGAAGTTTTCACCAACCTGCTGTGCATGATAAACAACACCAAACCAACGGGATTCGTTGAGAGGATCAAGCATACGGAAGGTCATTTCGAAGGTAAAATCGGAATAAGCCTTCTTGGGCTCAACCATAATTGCGGCACCGTAGTACAGCGCGTTGCTTGCACCGCCGTAGTTCTTTACAAGCAGGTTGTTGTAATCGTCCTTGGAGATATCGGTGTTAGCCGTATCGCAACCCTCAAAGAGCTTCCAATCCTCGGGCATACCGTTTTCGAATTCACCGTCAATATCGCCGTAGGATTCCATATAGACATCCTCGGAAACGGTGAGCGAATAAATGTTGATCGTGCTCTGGTTTACAACAAGACCGATACCGCCTTGCTTCCAGTATGCATCGATGCCTGCCTTCTTTTGCAGATCGATTTCGTGCAGAAGGGTGCCATCCATATAGTAACGAGCCAGGTTGCCCTGAACCTTAACCATCATGGTGTGCTTCTTGCCGTCTCTTACGATGATACCGCTGTTGAGGCTGTTCTGATCGTTGAAGCCGTTACCGGAGCCGCTTACGCTGGAGGAACGGGTGTTACCGCCGGCACGGAACTGATAGATATAACCGTTGACATATTCCTTGCCGCCGTTTTCAACGAAGTTCGTTCTGAACATAAGACCGAACCAACGGCTGTCGTTTAACTGATTGGTCATGGTAAATACCATGGTCATGGTGAAGTCGGACCAGGTTTTGCCCTTAGCAAGGTGATACATGTTACCGTAGTAGTTCTTGTTATTTGCGGTGGTGTTTTTGTCGTGGATAACAGATAAAGCACCGTCTTTGGTAACAGCAACCGAGGATGCCGTCGTCTGGCAGTAGGGCTCTAAGTAGGAATCCTCGGGTACAGCAGTAAAATTAGAGATGCTGTATTCGCCGGAGCCACCAAGGCTTACATCCTTTTCCATCTCTACCGTGCGGCTTACGCGAAGATCACGGATATTGATGGTCGTTTTGTTGGCAATAATGGCGAGGCCACCCTCTTCCATTACCTCGCCGAGATAATTGTTTTTAGAGGATAAATCCCATTCGTGAACGAGCTGACCGTCCATATAATGACGGGCAACATTGCCCTTAACCTTGAGCATTAAGGTGTGGAACTCGTTGGGAGGCAAATCGATACCGAGCGAGCAAGCTGCATCATCACGGAAATTGTGATTTTCGCCTTCCACGCACGAGGAGCAGGATTTACCGGTCTTACGGTAGTTATACAGATAAGCGTTCCAGTAGTTGCCGTTTGCGCCCTCAAACTCATTGGTTCTGAAAGCGATTGCAAACCAACGGCTGTCATTTGCTGCATCGGTCATGGAGAATTCCATCGTAAGAGTAAAATCACTCCAGGTCTGACCGGCCGCGATATGATACATCATACCGTAATAGTTGGCATTCGTCTGCGTACCGTTTTTTGCGTGAGCAAGAGAGAGCACACCATTCGATGCACTTGCGCTTGTGTTTGCTACGTCAGAATCTGCCTGCTGCACCCAATCGGTGGGAAGAGCAGAAAAATTCGAAACGTGATAGTCTTCGGAATTTGCAGAAAGCTCAGTCGTCGGCACAAAGGCAAACGCAACGAAAAGAGCCAATGCCAAGCTGAAGACAAGGGAAAGAGCCTTTTTCATCATTCAATTTCTCCTTTTTACGGCATTGCCGTTAATTTACATTGCAAGGTATACCAATGATACTGATTTAAGCACAAATATACCCTATACTATTATACTATATATATAAAAAAAAGACAAATGAAAACGCATAAAAAAATGCCCCGAAGTTTTTAACCTCGGGGCAAATATTCAATTATTATTAAGCAAAATATTCATCGATGATGTTTTCGAATACCTTGTTGTTGATTACAACCTTGCGGGTGCCATCCTCTGCCTCGTACAGCTTTTCTTTTTCAGCAAGCTCGGTGTTGTAAACAGCGTTCAGCTTGGTGTCATAGATGATGTTAAAGATTTTAGCCGTAAGAGTTGCCTTCTGCTCTAAGGAGAGATCTGCGTCGCTACCCTTGTTGAGCTCTGCAAGAAGAGCCTCTGCGTTATCCTCAAGCTTGGTTACGCCGCCGTCGATGTTCAAAGCATCGGTGCAAATAACAAGGTGATAACCATAGTCGGAGGGGATGATCGTATATGCGCCTTCGCCAAGAGCAACAACCGTACGGGAAGCCTCTGCAAATTCTTTAACAAAGGTTTCGGTCTGACCGAGATCTACACCGGGCTTGGAGAGATAATCGGTGGTGTTGTTGAACATACCGGGATCCTCGTTGAACATAAAGATCCAGTCGATGAAGGTGTCGATAAGATCGCTGTAGGAAGCAAACTCGGTGGTTGCACCGTGTGCTACCTGATATACCTTACCGATATCGGATACGCTATCCTGCTTAGCAGCCTCAGATAAAGCAACCTCTGCATTCAGATCGGTTGAGCCGAACACGCTCTTGAAGTAGTTGTAGAATTCAGTTACGGTTGCTTCGCCGTAGCCAAGGTAGTAATCGCTGCCCGTCTGAGCCTTTGCGATTGCTGCGATTGCTTCGCTCAGGGTTGCGTAATCAGCACCGGCACCAACGGTTACGGTAACCGTTTCGCCTTCCTCTGCATCCTTAGCGGTGTAGGTGATGGAGGTGATGCTTGCTGCGTTTTCTACCTTAGCAAGAGCCTCCAGCGTTTCGCTGATAACGTCATACTGCTTGTAGGAAAGCGTTTTTGCTTCTGCATCGCCTGCAACAACATACTTGATTTCGCCCTTTTCCTGATACTCGGTAAGATCGCGGACAGCGATATTGCCAAGCAGCTGTGCACGGAAGGTTTCGATATCAGAAACAACGCTGGTGGAAGCCTGCTTAACCTTCAGCTCGTGAGCCTGAACGTCGTCGAACTGCAGCAGAATGTGTTTCACATAGCCGTAGCCCGTCATGGGGTGATACAGAACGAAGGTAGAATCGGAAACGCTCTCTAAACGGGTGGGATAGTTGGAGGGATCTGCTTCGCCTGCCTGGATGTCCTGCTTTAACAGAGCATCGTAATTCTGCTGAAGCTCCTCTAACGTTACGTTTACACTGCCCTCAAGCAAAACCTGATAACGGTCTAAGATTGCATATTCCAGGCTGTTTTCAAGCTGCTCTACGAAATAGCTTTCTACCGTGTAGTCGTTGCTTTCCAGGGTGATTTTCAGCTTTTTGATGGCACGCTTACGGATTTCCTTTTCGGTGAGCGTTCCGTATGCGCTGGTTTCGTAAGAAACGTCCTCAACGTCTGCAAGGCTCAGAGCGATTTCCCAAGGCTTTTCGAGCATAGCTACCTTTTCAGCATCGGTTGCGTTTTCGGGCAATTCGATGACAACGGGCTCCTTCTCTTCCTCGGTTTTCGTGCGGGTTGCACGGGGCTCCTTTTCCGTTTCTTCCTCTTCCTCTTCCTCTTCATCCGTATCAATACCGTAGGAAGCCTTGATGGTTTCTACATTGGAATCGATGGACGAGGTGATGCTTTCAACGATGGAATTTACAGCGGCATTATATAATGCGTTGCGCAGACCGTCCTCCGTTTCGGAATAATCGGCAAGCAGAACCTGAATGGTTTTATAAGCGGGCTCCTCTTCGGTTCCCTTCATAAAATAATTCATGTCCTTGCCTGCAACGTTGCTCTTTAAGGAATCGTCTGCGAGCATGTAGTTGATGATATAACGTGCGCCTTCCTGAATGTACATGCGGGCTTTAACTAAATTATTCAGCACGTAATCAATAATATCTTCGTTAGAATACCCGTAAGAGGATAAGGTGGACGCATAGTTTGCGATACCGTTTGCAAGCTCACGCTTGGTGATGGTATCTTCGTAGGTGCCTTCCCCGTTTTCGTTAGGGCTGGAAACGGTTGCGACAATACGCTCCATATCCTTCTTCTCGTTGACCGTGAACAGGTTGCAAGCGGTTAAGCCAAACACCATCACAAACACGAGCAGTACCGAAAGTAGCTTTCTTTTCATATTGACCTCCAAGTTACACTGCATACCTTTACTATATGCACCTATCTATTATACAATATGTTGCAGTTTTTGGCAATGAAAACACGCCCGATTTTGAAATTTTTCTAAATAATTCCATTGATTTTTACCGCGACAGTCAATCCCTTACGTTTTTCATCCCTCTAAGAAGGCAAAAATGCCCTCGAACGCCTTTTGCGTACCAATGCTACGGCTTTGGAAAACGAGCATCGGCTTATCGGCAAAGCTGAAAGCACAGCGATCGGCAAAGCGGGAAACCCGCTCAATCAGCGCCTGATTCTTCAATATACCGTTATCCTCAAAGCGGATAAACGCGCCCTGTGCTTTAACGGTGACCGTTTCTGCGCGAAGCTCCGCCGCATATACACGGGCAAGCGATATCTTTATCAGATTATGCACACAGGGAGGCACGTTGCCGTATACGTCGCGCAAATCGGCAAGAATCTCGTCCGCCTCCGTGCGGTCTGCAAGAGAAGCAATACGTCGGTAAAGGCGAATGCGCTCCGCCTCCTCCACAACGTAATCGTCAGGCAGATATGCATCGATATCGATATCCGTCTGCACCTTGGCACGAACCGCAAGCTCCTCGCCGCGCACCTCTGCCACAGATTCCTTCAAGAGCTTCACGTACATATCGTAGCCCACACGCTCCATATGCCCATGCTGCTCTCTGCCAAGCACATTGCCCGCACCGCGGATTTCCAGATCTCGCATGGCAAGCTTGAAGCCACTGCCAAACTCCGAAAACTCCACGATGGAATTGAGACGCTTATATGCATTTTCGCTGAGAATTTTGCCCTCTGCATAGGTAAAATACACGTGCGCCAGGCGGTTGCTTCTGCCCACTCTGCCTCTGAGCTGATGCAGCTGAGAAAGCCCCAAACGGTCGGAATCCACCACAAACAGGGTATTTGCATTGGGAATATCAATACCGTTTTCAATGATCGTTGTGCTTACCAATACGTTGCATTCACCCGAATAGAAGCGCATAACGGCACGCTCTAAGGCGTCCTCCTTCATCTGCCCGTGCGCAACGACAATTTTTGCCTCGGGCACAATGCGCATTACGCTTGCACTGAATGCATCAATGCTTTCTACACGGTTATACAGAACAAATGCCTGCCCACCTCTGCCAAGCTCCCGCACAATGGCGTCACGCAGAAGCGTTTCGCTGTATTCCATCACAAAGGTCTGTACGGGCAAGCGTGAGGAGGGCGGTGTTTCGATTACGCTGATATCGCGGATGCCCGTCAACCCCATATGCAGTGTACGGGGGATGGGCGTTGCCGTCATCGTTAAAACGTCAACGTTCTTTTTGAGCAGCTTGATCTTTTCCTTATCCTCCACACCGAAGCGCTGCTCC
>JAFQWR010000001.1 GCA_017407365.1 Clostridia bacterium | reverse complement strand
GGCTTTACAGGTGCGCCCATGCCTGCCTTGCATAAGGGGCATTCGTCGGGCTCGTAGCTGATAACCTCCATCGAAAGGAGTGCGCGGTATTCTCTGCCGAAATCTACCTTGCCGTTGCTACGGTCTACTACGGAAGCAACAACGGGAACGATGCCGCCTGCCGCCTCGATGAGCGAGATTACCTCACGCACGGAGCCGCCCGTGGTAACTACGTCCTCTACCACAAGGTATCTTGCGCCCTTTACCACCTCGAAGCCGCGGCGCAGCGTCATTTCGCCGTTTACGCGCTCAAAGAAGATGTTGGGCTTATTTAAGCAAGCAGCCATCTGATAGCCCATGATTACGCCGCCAACTGCGGGGGAAGCCACGAAATCCACGGGGATGTCACGAAGCTCTTTTGCAAGCTCTCCGCATAAAAGAGCGGACTTATCGGGGTACATAAACAGCTTTGCGCACTGCATATAGGTGTCGGAATGTCTGCCCGAGGCCAGCTGGAAGTGACCCTTTAAGATGCCATCCGTTTCCTGAAAAATCTGTAAAATCTTTTCTTGTTCCATAATATACTCCTTTACTTTTATTATACCTTAAGTGCGCCGATCAGCTCTTGCACGGAAGAAATTCCCTGCTCCTGCATAAAGGCACAAAGCTCGTCTGCGATTCTTGCCGCAGCCATGGGGTCAGAGATATTTGCCGTACCAACCTGCACAGCGGTTGCGCCGCACAGCAGGAATTCCACTACGTCCTCACCCGTCATAATACCGCCCATGCCGATTACGGGGATATCCACCGCCTGCGCCGCATCGTATACCATACGGAGCGCCAAGGGCTTGATGCAGGGGCCGGAAAGACCGCCCGTGCGGTTGGCAAGAATGGGTCTTCTGCGCCTTGCGTCCACCGCCATACCCGTAAAGGTGTTCACAAGAGAAATGGCGTCTGCGCCGCCCTTTTCTGCCATACGTGCATTTTCTGCAATATTTGCCACGTTGGGCGAAAGCTTTACCACCAGAGGGGTATGCGGACATTTTGCCTTAACCAATCTTGTGATATTGTAGATAGATTCGGGATATACGCCAAAGGCAATGCCGCCTGCCTTTACGTTGGGGCAGGAGATATTCAGCTCGATGAATTCTACCAAGCCGTCTAAGCGCTCTGCCATTTTTTCGTAATCAGACTCGCACGCGCCCGCCGCATTGGCAAAAATGACGGTGCCCTGCTGTTTGAGCCAGGGCAAATCCTCACAGATGAATGCCTCTACGCCCGGATTTTGCAGACCTACGGCATTTAAGATACCCGAGGGGGTTTCTGCGATACGCGGAGTGGGATTGCCCTCTCTGGGCAGAAGGGTAAGACCCTTTGTGCTGATGCCGCCCAGCTTATCTAAGGGATAGAATTCTGCGTACTCTCTGCCAAAGCCAAAGGTACCGCTCGCGGTGATGATGGGGTTTTTGAGCGTTACGCCACATAAGCTTACCGATGTTTGCATAATTGCCACTCCTTATAAAACCAGCTCTTCCACACGGAAAACGGGGCCGTCCTTACAAACGCGCTTTTTTCCGCCCAGAAGGGTATCGCAGGTGCATACCAGGCAGGCACCTACGCCACAGCCCATACGCTCTTCACAGCTGACGTAGCAGGGAATATCACTGCCCTCACAGCGTGCTTTAAGCGCACGGAACATGGGAAGAGGTCCGCAGGCAAAGATTGCATCGGGCTTGAAGCCACTTTCAAAAAACAGATCCACTGCGTTGCCCTTTGCCCCGTAGCTACCGTCATCGGTGCAAACGGAAAGCGCACCAAACGCCTGAAATTCCTTTTCGCAACAAACATATTCCTTACTGCGGAAGCCAAGGAAGGAACGGAATTCCACGCCGTGCGTCTTTGCAAAGCTCATCAGGGGAAACACGCCCACACCGCCGCCGATCAAAGCCACCTTTCTGTAGCCCGAGGGGAAGCCGTTACCCAAGGGAAGCACAGCCTCAAGCTGCGTGCCCACGGGCGCCTTAGCAAGCGTTTTTGTGCCCTCGCCCACAATCTGGAAGCACACCGAAACCGTCTGATCGCCGTATGCGGCAATGCCGAAGGGGCGCTTTAACAGCTGCTCGCCCCTGCCCGTAGAAAGCGTTAAAAACTGACCGGGCGTGATAGAGGGAAGCTTGCCCTCTACCCGAAGATCCAGTCGCACTACGTTTTTTGCAATGGCGTAATTGCTTACAACCGTAACGTTATTCTGTTGCATTGATGCGTTCTACCTCCTTGAGCGAGCAGAGCGAAAGCTCCTTATCCGTTTTGCCGAGCTTCAATGCGCGAACGAACGCCGCCGCGGTATCCAGCGAGGTGAAGCAGGTTGCGCCCTGCTCTACTGCCATACGGCGAATCTTAAAGCCGTCACTGCGAGAATCTCTGCCCTTGGTGGGGGTATTGATGATGATTTTTACGGAGCCCGAGCGGATGAGGCGGTTGATGTCGTCACACTGCGTGAGCTTGCCTACAACCTCTGCATACGTTCCGTCCTTTTCGAGAGCCTGCGCCGTGCCTACCGAGGCATACAGCTTACAGCCCATACGGGTGAGCTCCTTGGCGATGGGCAGGATCTCCTCCTTATAGTTGTTGGAAACGGAGATGAATACGCCCGTGCCGCGATAGTTGCGCACACCGCTTGCGTATAAGCCCTTTAAAAGAGCCTCCTCGTAGTCGGTGGAAAGACCCAATACCTCGCCCGTGGATTTCATTTCGGGGCTGAGCGAAATTTCAAGATCGGTGATCTTATCGTTAGAGAACACGGGAACCTTCACCGCATACACCTTACTCGTTTTGTAAAGTCCGGTGCCGAAGCCCATATCCTTTAATTTTTCACCCAGACAGCAACGGGTTGCAAGGCGCACCATGGGGATGCCCGTTACCTTGCTGATGAAGGGAACGGTACGCGAGGAGCGGGGATTTACCTCGATGATATACAGGTTGCGATCCTTTAAGATAAACTGAATATTGATTAAGCCCACCGTGTTGGTGCCAAGCGCAAGTGCGCGCGTTACCTCTACGATGCGTGCGATAATTTCGTCGTCGAACGAAAGGGGCGGATATACGCTCATGCTGTCGCCGCTATGAACGCCCGTACGCTCTACGTGCTCCATAATACCGGGAATCAGCATATCCTCGCCGTCGCAAATGGCGTCTACCTCGAGCTCCTTACCGCTGATGTATTGGTCAATCAGAACGGGGTGCTCCTGCTTGTTGCGGCATACGATATCCATATATTCGGAGATATCGCGATCGGTATAGGCAATTTCCATACCCTGACCGCCCAGCACGTAGGAGGGACGAACGAGCACGGGATAGCCAAGCTCCTCTGCCGCTACGATTGCCTCTTCCTTGGTGAACACCGTTTTGCCGCGGGGACGTGCGATGTGCAGACGCTCTAACAGCTCGTCGAACATCTCTCTGTCTTCTGCGTCGTTGATGCTCTGCACGGTGGTGCCGAGAATGGGGAAGCCTGCCTCCTCCACAGCCGCAGCAAGCTTGATTGCCGTCTGACCGCCAAACTGGACGATAACGCCCTCGGGCTGCTCCAGCTCAAGCACATTCCACACCTCTTCACGGGTGAGCGGCTCGAAATAGAGCTTATCGGAAACGTCGAAGTCGGTAGAAACCGTTTCGGGGTTGTTGTTTACGATGATTGCCTCGTAGCCTTGCTCCTTCAAGGCGGTGATGCATTGCACGGAGCAATAGTCAAACTCTACGCCCTGACCGATACGGATGGGGCCGCTACCCAGAACCACAACGGATTTCTTGGGGGAGCAGCTGCTTTCGTTTTCCTGCTCGTAGGTGGAGTATTAGTAGGGGCTGATTGCCTCGAACTCTGCGCCGCAGGTATCTACCATCTTGTATACGGGCAGAATGCCATAGCCCTTACGCAGCTTGCGGATTTCCTTTTCGGTGGTTTTGCACCAACGTGCAATGGCGGTATCCGAGAAGCCCATCTTTTTGATATGCTTCAGCGTTTCTGCCGTTAAGCTTTCGATACCACCGCGCTTGAGGCTTTCTTCCCAATCTACGATGGATTTGATTTTGGTGAGGAACCACTTGTCGATGCGCGTGATTTCGTTGATGAGGTCGATGGAAATACCTCTTCTCAGTGCGGCGCATACGCAGAACAGACGCTCGTCACTCTTGTTGACAAGATTGACAAAAAGCTGATCTCTCGTCATACTGTCGTATTTTTTATGCTCGGTGGAATCGTACCCAAGCTCTAACGAGCGGAGCGCTTTCAGAAGCGATGCCTCAAAATTGCCGCCGATGCTCATAACCTCGCCGGTTGCCTTCATACGGGTGCCGAGGCTCTTATCTGCCGCCGTGAATTTATCGAAGGGCCAACGGGGGAACTTGCAAACCACGTAGTCTACCGTGGGCTCGAAGCAAGCGTAGGTTGCGCCCGTTACGCCGTTTTTGATTTCGTCTAAGGTATAGCCGATGGCAACAAGGGAAGCCACCTTGGCAATGGGATAGCCCGTTGCCTTAGATGCAAGTGCGGAGGAACGAGATACACGGGGATTTACCTCGATAACAGCGTACTTCATGCTGTCGGTATCCAGCGCATACTGCACGTTACAGCCGCCGCAGATGCCAAGCTCGCCAATGATGTTGATGCTTGCCTTACGCAGCATCTGGAATTCCTTTTCGCGCAGCGTCTGGCTGGGCGCAAGAACGATGGAGTCACCCGTGTGAATGCCAACGGGGTCTAAGTTTTCCATGCTGCAAACGGTGATGATGTTGTCTGCGGAGTCGCGCATCATCTCGAACTCGATTTCCTTCCAGCCGGCAACCGATTTTTCGATTAAGCACTGATGCACACGGCTTGCGGCAAGGCCCAGACGGCAGGTTTCGTAAAGCTCATGATCGTTTTCTGCCATACCGCCACCCGTACCGCCTAAGGTGTAGGCAGGACGGACGATTAAGGGATAGCCTGCTTCCTTGGCAAAAGCCATTGCCTCCTCTACCGTATGCACGATTGCGCTGTCGATGCAGGGCTCGCCGATGGCTTCCATCGTTTCCTTGAACAGCTCTCTGTCCTCACTCTTTTTGATGGATTCCACCGTGGTGCCCAGAAGGCGTACGCCCTGCTCCTCTAAAAAGCCGCTTTCTGCAAGCTCACAGGCAAGGTTTAAGCCCGTCTGACCGCCAAGCGTGGGCAGAATGCTGTCGGGCTTTTCCTTGATGATGATGTTTTTTAATACCTCTACGGTAAGAGGCTCCAAATATACCTCGTCTGCCATATCACGGTCTGTCATGATGGTGGCAGGGTTGCTGTTAACCAGAATGGTATAGATGCCCTCTTGCTTGAGCGCACGGCACGCCTGCGTGCCTGCGTAGTCGAATTCTGCGGCCTGACCGATGGCGATGGGGCCACTGCCGATGATAAGCACCTTTTTGATTGATAAATCTCTGGGCATTAGTTTTTACCTCCTTTGTACGAGCGAAGCATTTCTGCAAAGCGTTCAAACAAATAGCCCGTGCCTCTGGGGCCTGCCTCGGGATGGAACTGCACCGAGAAGGAAAGTCCGTCGTTATACACAAGGCCCTCTACCGTGCGGTCGTTCCAGTTGATGTGGCTGACCTTGGCAAAGTCCTTTACGCTCTCCTCTACCACAGCATAACCGTGGTTCTGACCGGTGATATACATCTTACCCGTCATCAGATCGCGTACGGGATGATTCGAGCCTCTGTGGCCGTATTTCAGCTTTTGCGTATCTGCACCGTAGGCAAGTGCCAAAAGCTCGTGCCCCAGGCAAATACCCCAGATGGGAAGCTTGCCGATCATCTTTTTGATTTCGTTGATCTGGAACTCGTTCGCCTTGGGATCTCCGGGGCCGTTGGTTAAAATTACGCCGTCGGGATTCCATTCCATAATTTCCTCTGCGGTGGTGGAAGCGGGGAACACTCTGTAGCTGATGCCAACGTATCTTAAGCTTGCCAAAAGGTTACGCTTTAAGCCGTAATCTAAAATAGCCACACGGGGCTCGCCCTCTGCGATAAGCTCATACGCCTCCTTGCAGGTAGCCTGCATGACGTTTGCCTCGCTCTTATAGCTCTTTAACGTTTCAAGCTGCTCCTTGGTGGGGCGCTCCTGCGTGATGATGCCTGCCATCGTGCCGCAGTTTCTCAGCTTTCTGGTGAGCGCACGCGTATCGATTGCATGAATGGCAACGATTTTATTCTGCTTTAAGTAGCTGTCTAAGGTATCCTCGCACTGCCAGTTGCTGGGTACTGCGCAATAGTCACGCACCACCAGACCTCTTACGGCAATCACGTCCGATTCGGTATCTGCGTGGTTTACACCGTAGTTACCGATCAGGGGATACGTCATATTTACGATCTGACCGAGATAAGCAGGGTCTGTAAGCAGCTCCTGATAGCCCGTCATACCGGTGTTGAAAACAACCTCACCAACGGCGTCGCCCTCGTAACCGAAGCCAATGCCCTCGTATTCCGTTCCGTCGCTAAGCGTCAGATATGCCATAGCCGTTAACCTCCGATTCTTTGAATACCGCGTGCCTGCATTGCGCGCAGAATGTCATTTTTCATATCGATGGAAGCCGCTCTTGCAGCCTCCGCAAAGCTCATACCCTTGTAGGCATCCTTGCGGTATGCGCACAAAATTCCACGGGAGGAATTTACCACGCCGCCAAGTCCGCGCTCGTCGAAGCAAACGGAAAGATCGTCTGCCGTGCCGCCCTGTGCGCCGTAGCCGGGAATCAGGAAGAACACGGTGGGCAGGCGCTTACGCAGAATCTCTGCCTGCTCTTTGTGCGTTGCGCCAACCACAGCGCCAACAGCGGTGTAGCCGTATTTACCCATATTGCCCTCGCCCCACTTGGCAACCATATCGCCCATGCACTCATATACCTTTCTGCCGTCGGAAAGAGTGAGGTCCTGCAGCTCGCCGCTGGAGGGGTTGGAGGTTTTTACTAAGGCGAAGATACCCTTGCTGTCCTCGGTTAATTCCTTTACGAAGGGAGCGATACCGTCCGTGCCGAGATAGCCGTTTACGGTGAGCATATCTGCATCGAATGCGGCATAAAGCTGCCCCTCTACGGGCGTTTTGCCAAGGAATGCCTTCGCATAGCAGGACGCCGTGGAGCCGATGTCGTTGCGCTTTGCATCTGCAATGACAACCATGCCCTTGCTCTTAGCATACGCACAGGTTTCAAGAAACGCCTGCATACCGTGAACACCGTACATTTCGTAATAAGCGATCTGCACCTTAACGGCAGGCACAACGTCTGCAATTTCATCCACGATTGCCTTATTGAAGGCAACGATCGCCTTTGCCGCACCCTCAAAATCGGTTACACCGGCACGCATTTCGTCAGGAAGATATGCAAAGTCGGTGTCAAGACCAACCACCGAGGGGTTTTGCGTTTGAATGATCTTTTCAATCAGCTTATCCATTTATTTTGCTCCTTCTGTAATTTTTCCGTTTTGGTATTTGATTTCACCCTCCACCACGGTGGCGTACACCTTACCGGTGAGCGTCTTTCCGTGGAAGGGCGTGTTTTTGCCCTTGCTGAAGAAGGCGTTTTTATCTACCTGCCATTCCGCGCTCTCATCTATCAGAACGAGATCGGCTACGGCACCTGCCTCCAGCCTTCCGTAGGGAATCCTTAAAATTTCGGCAGGGTTTTTCGTCATCAGCTCCGAAAGCCTTTCCAAGGTAATGAGCCCCGTTTTTACCAGATAGGTGTAGCACAGCGCAAACGAGGTTTCAAGACCGCTGATACCAAACGCCGCCAGGTGATATTCCACAAGCTTATCGTCCTGATGGTGGGGCGCATGGTCGGTTACGATGGCGTCGATGGTGCCGTCCTGAATGCCGCGGATGATGGCGGCAACGTCCTCCTTGCTACGCAGAGGCGGATTCATTTTGGTGTTGGTATCGAAGCCCTCCACCCAGCTGTCGTCTGCGGCAAAGTAGTGGGGGCAGGTTTCTGCCGTTACACGTACGCCCTGCGCCTTTGCGTGGCGGATCAGCTCTACGCTTCCCTTGGTGGAGATATGGCACAGATGCACGGAAAGCCCAAGCGTTTGTGCAAGTAAAATCTCGCGGGCAACCATAACCTCCTCAGACGCCGCGGGAATACCCTTAAGCCCTGTCAGCGTGCTGTAATAGCCCTCGTTTACCGAGCCGCCCTCGGCTAAGGGCTTGTCCTCGCAGTGCGAAAGCACGGGCATATCGAAGTCGGAGGCGTATTCCATTGCGTGGCGCATCAGGTTTGCGTTTTCGACGGGCTTTCCGTCGTCGCTCACCGCAACAGCGCCTGCCGCCTGCATACCGCCGATGCCTGCAAGCTCCTCTCCCTTCATACCCTTACTGATACAGCCCACGGGGTAAACCTTGGTAAGGCCTACCTCCTTGCCGCGCATTTTGATATAAGAGGTGATTGCGGCACAGTCGTTTACGGGCGAGGTATTGGGCATACAGGCTACTGCCGAAAAGCCGCCTGCCACCGCCGCACGGGAGCCGCTTGCGATGTCCTCCTTGTAGGTCAAGCCGGGATCGCGCAGATGCACGTGCATATCCACAAAGGCAGGAAGCAGGGTTTTGCCACAGGCGTCTAAAACCTCTTCCCCCGTTAATTCCTTTATTGCAGGGGCAATCTCTGCGATGACGCCCTTTTCGATACGGACGTCCGCCTGCTTACCCTGCACCATTGCATTTTTAATCAGCATATCTGCCCCTCCTTAGTTTCTCGTCAGCAGATACAGCAGAGCCATACGAACGGCTACACCGTTCAGCACCTGCTCGTCGATCTTGCTGTATTCTGCGTCAATTACCTGACTGGAAAGCTCTACGCCACGGTTTACAGGACCGGGATGCATCAGAATGGCGTGCGGTGCGGCAAGCTTCATCTGCTCCTCACCCACACCGTAGAAGCGCGCATATTCGCCAAGCGAGGGGAACAGACCGCCCTTCTGCCTTTCGAGCTGAATGCGGAGCCCCATCACGGCATCTGCGCCCGAAATAGCCTCTTCTCTTGAAGCGGCAACCTTGGCACCCAACTGCTCGAAGCAGGGAGGCATCAGCGTTTTAGGCGCAAATAAAACCGCCTGCGCGCCCAATTTATTCAAGCCGAACACATTGGACTTTGCCACACGGGAGTGCGCAATATCACCCACGATGGCGACCTTAAGCCCCTCGAAGGAGCCGTATTTTTCGTACAGCGTAAAAAGGTCAAGCAGCGCCTGCGTGGGATGCTCGTTCATACCGTCGCCCGCATTGATGACAGACGCCTTCACGTGCTGCGACAAAAGATGGGGCGCGCCTGCCATGGGGTGGCGCATAACGATGACGTCGGTGCGCATCACGTCCAGCGTTCTGCCGGTGTCGAGCAGCGTTTCGCCCTTCTGCACCGAGCTGGAGGCAGATGCTACGTGCACCGTGCTTGCAGACATATACTTTGCGGCAAGCTCGAACGACACGCGCGTACGGGTGGAATTTTCGTAGAACAGCGTAACCACCGTTTTTCCTTCCAGATCGTTCAGCTTCTTTTCGTCCCGAAGTAGCAGAGCCTTCATTTTCGAGGCGGTCTGCATAATCTCCATGATCTCGTCACGGCTTACATCCTTAAGCCCTAATAAATGCTTCATGGACAATCCTCCTTTCCCTTTTCTCTTATCTGTTTTTCAGCGTTTTTTCATTTGCTCCACCCTGTGCGGAGTTAAAAAAAAAGACAGACACCAAAGCGCCTAATCTTTTCATAGAACGACGGAACCGCCCTCCTGCTTGAGGAGAACGTCAACCGTTTTGCAGTTAAAATTGTACATACGCGCACGGGCAATACTCTCGCCTACCGAATGTATACCGCAGCAAATAGCCGCAAGCGCTTGCAAAACAGCGCAGTAAAGAAAATGAAGCATCGATCCGCAAGCGAAGACGGGAGTACCCTCATCCATCGATCCGCCCGAGGAACCGGCGAAGCCTTGCAGATTGAGCTGGAAATAAGCGGCGCGTAATTGTTGCATGCGTAAAAAAAGACGTCTTACGCAAAACGTGATAACGGTTTGATCCATAACGACTTTCTGCATGTCAACGCCTCCTTATGCTTTCAAAAAATTATACCATAATACCGCCAAAAAGGCAATGATTTTTTATACCGTTTTTCAAAAAAAATCACTTGCTCCTCTCTCTTTTTTTCGCAAAGACAAAAACCTGAAAAACTTGCCCTCTGCAACCCTTTTATTGTTGCCAGCACAAGCGGATTTATGCTACAATAATAAGGTACGGAGCAATTTTGCTCCGCCACTTTGCAAGGAGAACAGCAATGATGAAAGCACCTATAAAAAACCCCGCCTTCCTGCCTTCCGACACGCAGGAGCCGGCGGCAGAAACCTTTACCAACCCCATCTTCAACCGCACGAGCCCCGACCCCAGTATGCTTTACGACGGGCAGACGGGCTATTACTATGCACTGTTTACCTCCGGCGACGGCGTGTATCTGCACCGCTCTGAAACGGTGGAGGGCTTCAAGGAGGAAAAGGAGGTGCAATGCGTATTCGCTGTGGGCGAGGAGTCGGGCATATACGGCTGTGTATGGGCGCCCGAAATGCACAAAATAGACGGCGTCTGGTATATCTACACCAGCGGCACGGTCAGCACCGAAAAGCACGATTTGCACCTGTTTGTGCTGAAATCGAAGACATCGGACCCCTTTGACGGCTTTACCTTCGAGGGCATATTAAACCCCGACTTTGAGGCAATCGACCCCACCGTATACACGCACACCGACGGCAAGCTTTATATCTGCTACGCACGCCTTGGCGGTGGCAACATTCTGCATCTGCACGAGATGGCATCCCCCACAAGGCTCGGAGAGCGTTCGGTAAAAATTGCAGAGGCAGAGCTTCCGTTTGAGCTTCGTGCTGTTTCGCAGGGGATTTCCTTCCGCGTGAACGAGGGGCCCTACTTTGTGAAAAACGGCGACCGTCTGTTTATCATTTACAGCGCAAACGAATGCTGGTGCAACGACTACTGTCTTGGTGTGATTGAATATATGGGCGGTGATTTTTTACAGGCAGAAAGCTGGTATAAATACCCCGACCCCATTCTGACCTCGGGCAACGGCAACTACGCCACCGGGCACGCCATGTTTTTCTACTCGCCCGACGGCACGGAGCTTTGGGTTTCCTACCACGCCATGCATGAGCCCGACGATGAAATGAAGCCCATGCCCCGCTATATGCACATTCAACGGGTATACTTCGACGAAACGGGCTTCCCCTATATCGGCGCACCCATCCCTCGCGAGACTCCCTTCCCTGCCCCCTCGCGCAAATAAGCATAGCCCTTACATACACAAAGGACCGCCCTCCCCGAAAGGAAGGCGGCCCCTTTTTTATACCCTTTTTACTGAAATTGCCTTATGCTTTAAGAACAGGGTATTTCCCTGTGGTGTAGCTCAGCTCGGAAAGATCCCAAACTGCCTCATTCCAACCAAGACCCAGGAAGAATTCCTTACTGCTCAGTTGGTCTGCCGTGCAGACAGAGCCATAGGCGTTCGACGCGCCGTTTGTGACGTTACCGTCCTTTACAGCGGTAAAGGTCTGACCCTCCAAGCGATAGCAGCTGCTGATTGTATAGTACGAGGTGCTACCGGAGGCATAGCCAATGAGCCCTGCCATATAGACGGAGTAAGAGCCTGCGCCATTGAGCTTGTTGCAGCTTGCAACAATGTTACCCGTTGCAAACGAGCCGCTTACCGTAGCGGCAGCCTCCTCTGAGCCTGCCTTATAGTAGCCCACCAGACCGCCTGCATAAACGCTTACTCTGCCATCGACGTAGGCGGCGCAGTTTGCGTTGCTTACGGTGATATTACCCGTTGCGTAGCTGTTTATCAGCTCCTTGCCTGTCATATAGCCAAGCAGTCCTGCCACATACAGCTCTCTACCGCCCTTCGATACGCTTACGTTACCGGTGGCGTAGCAGTTTTTCACCGAGCACGCCATTCTGCCTGCCAGACCGCCTGCGTAGGGGAATGCAATATAGCTTGACATACTCTTTACGTTGACAGCGCCCGTTGCATAGCTGTTTTCTACCGTGTTGTCACCGAGTGCATAGCCGATTAAGCCGCCGACTGCGGGGTAAGACGCCAGACCCGTGCCCGTTACAGCCGCCTCGCCCGTTGCGTAGCAGCCCTTTACGTTGCCGTTGAGGTCACCAATCAAGCCACCCACTCTGACCTCGCTCTGCTTCACCTCTGCAAGCGCTCTGCCTGTGGCGTAGCTTGCGGAAACGGTGCTACCGCCCGTTACACTGCCGACCAGACCGCCCACATACGCCTTTGCGTAGTCGCCGTTGGGTCTTCCCGTGACGTAGCCCGTAGCATAGCACCCACGGATTTCCGTGGCGTTTGCCTTACCGATCAGGCCGCCCATATACATCAGACCGCTTGCCGCACTTACGTGAACGGAGCCCGTGGTATAGCAATCCTCAACCGTTGCCGCCTCTGCAAGGCCAATCAAGCCGCCGTAGTAGGCAAAGGCATTATGCGAAACGCTGATACTGCTATTCAAAACGCCAACGCTCTTTACCGTACCGCCGTTTACATAGCCAAATAAGCCAAAGTAAAGATGTTCACTCTGCGCCACCGTTTTGATTACAAAATCGCTTACGGTGAAGCCTCTGCCGTCGAATGCGCCCTTAAAGCTTCTGACGGAATCAGCCTCGTGCATCTCGTTGAAGCCTACGCCAATGGGCGCCCACTCTCTGCCTGCAAGGGAGATATTGGCAGTCAGCGCATAATGCTTCGTGTTGTATGCGCTTGCATTTTTACCGTTGATGAGGCTTGCCAGATATGCAAGCTGTCCGCCCGTAGCAATCAGATAGGGGCTTTCTGCCGTACCCAAGCCGCCTGCAAACGAGGTTGCAATCAGCACGTCAAAGCGTGCAACCACCGTGACGCTTGCCGTGGGGGTGTAAACAAACTCCAATTCCTCGCTGAGCTTTTCTTCACCGACAAACCATCCGATGAACAAGCCGCCCTCTTTGGGGGTAGCGGTGAGCGTAACGCTTGCGCCCTCTGCTACACGAAGCGCAGATGCCTTTGCACTGCCGCCCTCGGTGACCTCGAGCGTGATGATAAACTCACGGGCAAATACTGCGGTAATTTCCACAGACTGCGAGGGGATGAATTCGTACACAGCATCCTCGCTCAGCAGATGCTCGCCGATATACCAGCCCTTGAAGCAATAGCCGTTTTCGGTAACGGTTGCCGTAAGCACCACAGATTCACCCGTGGTTACGGTAGACTTGCTTGCCGACGCTTCACCGTGCTCCGTAGCGGTTACGGTGATTTCGTATGTTTCTTCCACGATTTCGGTCAGGGATCTGATTGTAGGATAGCCTTCGTTTGCGTAGTCAAGCGCACCAAACCACCAATCCTCCTCGCTCCAACCGATATCGGTATAGAATGCCTTGCTGTTCAGATCGCTGAGCGTACAGCTTGCACCTAAATCGTTTGTATATTTCGAGCCCGTTGCCGTGCCGCTTACCGTCTGTAAGCTGTAATGGTAGCTGTCGCTGACTCTACCGTTGCTGTTTCCGGTAACAGCGCCAACGTACACATTTTTACCCGTAGCGGATACCGCGCCGATAACAATACACTTCTTTATCTCTACCGTGCTTGTAACACTGCCCATCAGACCGCCCGCATATGTGGTGCCGACGTTGGTAACGGAAATATTACCCGTGGAGTAGCTGCTTTCAATCGTCATACCGGTGCAGTAGCCCATAATACCGCCTGCCGCGCAGATTGCATTGGAGAGCGTGCTGGTAGCCTCGACGTCACTTCTTGAATAACAGTTTTTGATAGAGATAACGCCGCTGTTGTAGCCAACAAGGCCACCCGCATAGGCGTGATATCTGCTCACGGCGCTTGCCTTACCGGTGGCATACGAGCGAAGAACGGTGCCCGACGTCATCTGACCGATGAGTCCGCCTGCAAAGTTTTCGGAGGAATCGTAGGAGCCTCTGTTGCCGATTGCGTGCGCCGTTGCATTGCTGAAACAATCGGAAACCTCTCCGCCCGAAAGGTAGCCGACCAAGCCGCCCGATGCCGCCGTTTTGTATTTATCAGAGGTGGTAACGCTACCCTCTGCGCTACAGAAGCTGATCTTCGTATCCTGCGAATAGCCAAGGAGCGCACCTGCAAAGGAAACCTCGCTGTTATTGGCAGAGGAATGCGCGGTGACGGTAGCAGATGCAAAGCACCCCTCCACCGTGCTGTTTACTGCGTGGCCTACGAGACCGCCTGCATAAATATTGTTTGAACGGGTTAAGGAAATCTTTACCTCGGTGACGTTAAGATCGGTGATCGTGGCGTTCAGAACGTAGCCAAACAGACCGAACGCACGGTGCGAGGTAAGCGAGGGAGAGGTAATCTTGAAGTTTCTTACCGTATATCCGTTGCCGTTGAACGTACCGCTGAACTTACACGAGTTGGTATACGAGCTTGACGTATAATAGTACGCACCGATAGCCGCCCATTCCTTGCCGTTTAAGTTGATGTCGTTGATCAACGCATAGTGCTTGTTGTAGTAGGAATTTCCCGTTTTGTTTACAGATGCTGCAAGGAAGGCAAGCTGACCGCCCGTTGCAATCAGATAGGGGTTTTCTTTTGAGCCGTCGCCAAAGGCAAAGGCGGTTGCAGCCTTACCGTTCCAGACATCCTCCGCCATAGCACCCTTCTCTGTTTTTGCCGTAACGGTAACAGATGCCGTGGGCGTATACACAAGAGTATTTTCACTGCCGAGCAGTTTTGTGCCCTCGTACCAGCCAACAAAGGTATAGCCGGGTGCAACCGATACGGTGAGGGTGACGCTTTCGCCCTCTTTCACCGTCGTTTCGCTTGCGCTGATGGCACAGCCCTCACCTGCAACCGCAAAAACGGTGTAGATTGCCTGCACTTTAACCGTAAGCTCTACCGAGGCGGTGGGAACAAAGGTATATTCCGTATCCTCGCAAACGAGCGTATCGCCCTCGTACCAGCCAAGGAACAGATAGCCCTGTGCTACCGTTACACTAAGCGTTGCGCTCTCTCCCTTTTCTACCTTAACAGAGGAAGAAGCGGCAGTGACACCCTCGGGCGTCACCACGGTGACGATATACATCACAGGGGGTGTTTCCACAATTTCGGGCATTCCCTTCAGCATGGGGGTTACTTTTCCGTCGAGCGAGAACGCTTCAATATCCCAGACTTCCTCGCTCCAAAGCATTGTTTCCGTGTAGAACTGCTTGCTGTTCAGCTGCTCCAGCGTGCAGGCGCTTCCGTCTACCTGCAGGGTTTTGCCCGAAACAGACTGCTTTTCGTAATAATAGCAGGCTCTGCCGATTGCGTAATTGGAGTTTTCGCCCGTCAGGTTACCTGCAAGCACCGAGCCGGTGTTTTCGCCCTTGACGTTGCCCGTTGCAAAGCTGCTCATAATGGCACCCTGATTGTAATCTGCAACCAGACCTGCAACGATGGTACGGTTGTTGGAGCTTTGCGCATACGCACTTACATTGCCCGTTGCAAAGCAGATGTTTACCGTAGAGCTGCCGTTTAACGAACCGATTAAGCCACCTGCAAAGGCAAGTGCATTGCCCGTTTCTGCGCTGACGTTGCCCGTTG
>JAFQWR010000158.1 GCA_017407365.1 Clostridia bacterium | reverse complement strand
CTGTAGGGGAGACCGTTGAAAAGGGGCAGATTATTGCCAATCCCGGCAAAGGGCTCAGCGTTGCATTACACGCCCCGATGAACGGAAAAATTGTAAAGGTCAGCACAAAAGAAATAACGATTGAGGTGTCGTATGAGTAAGGCAATCGGCGTAGCTGAATATAAAACGGTAGCAACCGGCGTAACTGCAGCTGATTCTATGGTTAAAACAGCCGATGTGGATATCATCGAGGCGGCTACTGTTTGTCCAGGCAAATACATCATCATTATTACCGGTGAGCTTTCTGCCGTTAAAGCTGCCATTGACATCGCAAAGGCGCAGCACGGCGAGCATCTGATCAACAATTTTGTACTCGGTAATCCTCATGACGATCTGTTTCCTGCAATTTACGGAACAGTGGCTATTGAAGAGGTCCGCGCCCTTGGCGTATTAGAAACGTATGATGTTTCTTCCATGCTCGTTGCCGCTGATAATGCCGCTAAAACAGCAGAGGTTACCTTGATTGAATTGCGCCTCGCACGAGGCATGTGCGGCAAATCCTACCTGTTTTTAACAGGCGAGGTAGCAGCAGTTTCTGCCGCAATCGAGCGTGCGGTTGCAACCTGCTCCGAATGCGGGATGTATCTGGATTCCAGCGTAATTGCTCGACCCGACGACAAGCTGCTCCGTTCTATAATATAAGGGTAGTAAAAAATAAAATGATGAGGTGAAAAAAATGCTTGCCATCGAAAGAAGGGACCGCATTTTACAACAGCTGCAAAAGGATAAGCGCGTGCTTGTAAGTGAACTTAGCGCGCTTTTTTCCGTTTCTGAAGAAACCATACGAAGGGATCTCGAAAAGCTTGAGCAAGACGGTTATGTAATCAAAACATACGGCGGCGCAGTGCTGAATGAGGATAACCATGTGGATCTTCCGTTTGTAATCCGTAAAAACACGAATGTATCCGAAAAGCAAACCATAGGACGCCTGCTTGCAGAATTGATTTCTGACGGCGATCATATTATGCTGGATAGCAGTTCTACTGCTGTATTTGTTGCAAAATATATCAAAAACAAAAAGAATATCACACTTATCACCAATTCTATCGAAATTCTGATTGAGCTATCCGATGTTTCGGGGTGGAATATCATCTCTACGGGCGGCTCTGTAAAGCAGGGTACGCTTTCGCTTGTAGGACCTCAGGTTGAGCAAACGTACGGAATGTACAATGTCGATCTGGCCGTTATTTCCTGCAAGGGTGTGGATATAACAAGCGGCGTAACCGATTCTAACGGAATCAATGCGTTTATCAAGCAAAAAATATTCTCACGCTCAAAAAAACGTGTTCTTGCTGTAGATCATACAAAATTCAGCAAGGTTGCTCTTATTGAAATATGTACTCTTAACGCATTGACTCACGTTGTTACAGATAAAAATCCGGGTGAACATTGGCTTGCGGAATTCGAACGTTTGGGAATTCAATGTGTATTCCCTAAATAAATGAGAAAGGAGTTTTCCCGTGGCAAAAACCAAAATCATTTGCTTTGCAAATAATAAGGGCGGTAGCGGAAAATCCACCACCTGCTCGAATATCGGCTACGCACTTTCTTTACAAAACAAACGCGTGCTGCTGGTTGATGCTGATATGCAGCTTAACTTAACGCTTGCGTTTTTCGGTGAAGAGGACGCCTTAAGCTTTGCAAAAAGCGACAAAAACCTATACGGCGCAATGATGAAGGGCACTCCTATTTCAGAGTGTATTTATCAAACGGCATATCCTAATCTCGATCTTCTTCCCTCATCTACCCTGATGAGCGGCGCGGAATATGAGCTGTTTACCAAATGGCAGAGGGAATTTGTCGTAAAAAAATTGCTTGCTCCCATTGTTGAAAGCGGTTTATACGACTATATTCTTCTGGATGCTCCGCCCACGCTCGGTTGCCTTGTTATGAATCTTTTGTGTGCCGCAGATTTTTTAATCATTCCCTTAGAGGCAAGTCCCTGGGGCTTATTCGGTCTTGCCAATATGTTTGATTTCTTAAAAGAGGTACAACAAATCTCCCCTGTTTTATCACTGATGGGCGTTGTGATCACCAAGGTAGACACACGTAAAAACTATTACAAGCAAACACTTGCCGCCTTGGAAGAATTAGAAAACGTACGTGTTTTCTCTCAGATTATCCGCTTAGACAGCGCAATTGAATGGGCACAGGATAACAGCAAGCCCGTGATTGCTTTCAAAAAAGGTTCCAGAAGCGCATTGGAATACGTAGAGCTTGCAAAGGAGGTTGCAGAATATGCCGATCGGTAAGGGTAGCTTACGCCGCGTTGCAGAAGGCGGCGGCGAATTGAAAAAAGAACCTGCAAAACAGACGGTTATGTCTTTATGCAAGCTTCCGATTGCTGAGCTTATTGTGAAAGGAAAAGCTGATGACTCTCTTGTTCTTTCGCTGAAGCGCTTTGGTCAGCTTGCTCCTGTCACCGTTACATACGATTCCGAAGGAAAACCCATTTTATTGGATGGTAAAGCCAGAATTCTTGCATTAAAGAAGCTTGGGGAATCAGAGGTATGGGCTACAGTTGTATCTGTTGAAGCAAAGGAGCTTTCTGAGGCTAAAAAAGCGTTTTTTAACACAAAAAAAGAAGAGGATGACTTTGTACCCGTAAAGAGAGAAATCACGCCTCCTACACACAAAGGAACGCCCGAAAAACGCTCCGTTCCTATATATTTATTATAATAAAACAAGAGCGTTTCTTTTCTGTTTTGCAGATTGGAAGCGCTTTTTTTTGAGGTGTATTATGCAGTTTATTTCATGGAATGTAAACGGGTTTCGCTCTTGCTTGGAAAAAGGCTTTACCGAATTCTTTGAGCAAATGCAGGCAGATTTTTTCTGCATACAAGAAACCAAAATGCAGGAGGGGCAGGCAAGCTTTACGCCTGAAGGTTATTATCAATACTGGTACAGCGCACAAAAAAAGGGATATTCCGGTACTGCCGTATTCACAAAGCATCAACCCTTAAACGTATTTTACGGGTTGGGTATTCCTTTGCACGATACGGAGGGCAGAGCAATAACACTTGAATACGATCAGTTTTATTTGCTGTGTGTTTACACTCCCAATGCGCAGAGAGAGCTTGCACGCCTTGATTACCGTATGCAATGGGAGGACGATCTGCGAAGCTATATCAAATCGTTAGACCAAAAAAAGCCGGTAATCTACTGCGGTGATCTGAATGTTGCTCATCAGGAAATCGACCTTAAAAACCCCAAGACAAACCGTTTCAGCGCCGGCTTTTCCGACGAAGAGAGAGCAAAATTTTCTCAGCTTCTAAGCGAAGGCTATACAGACACCTTCCGTTATTTATACCCCGATACGGTAAAATACTCGTGGTGGAGCTATATGTATCATGCACGCGAAAAGAATGTCGGTTGGCGTATCGATTATTTTGTAATATCCGACAGAATAAAGGATAAACTGAAAGACAGCCGGATATTTACAGATGTATTTGGCAGCGATCATTGTCCGATTTCTATCGAAATCAATTTGTAATTCAATCTGTTTTTTGAAAAAAAGAAGCGTACCAAATGGTGCGCTTTTTCTGGCAAATAAAGGTCGTTTCACTATGTTTCGTAAAAAAAACCGTTACGCATCAACGTAACGGCTTTGATTAAAGGTAATTTATCTTTCGCTCAACGAGGAGCCATCGGGGTCATCGTGAATATCAACGGGTTTCTCCTGTTTTTTCCCTTGGGCCTTCTGACGGATAGCATCGATAATCGGCTTTATGTAGGTGAGCGTAATGCAGGTAATAGCAAGAAACGCATAATGACAAATGTAAACCAGCCAACCGTGGTCCTCATTCAGAAAGGGTAATCCGGATTGAGGAGGAGATGCAACGTACATAAAATTGATATTAGGATTGCCGTCGTAAAGAATACTGTTCACATAAATAGCCACAAAGAAAAGTACAAATAAAAATACGATACTCGTAAAATAATCCTTAACGTTTAATTTGATTTCCTTTGAGGTAAGTAGCTTGATACCAAACAACACAAGCGCAGTATGGAAAATAAAATATTGCGCAGTGATAATCCATCCACCGTTTAACGAGGATTGCGTAGCAATTAAAATAGCGGCAACACCGCCTATCATACAGCTAGGCATCATAAAGCTGAGCAGAATTCTTTTCAGACGTTCATTCTTCGAAATATTCAGTATCACAAAAAAGATAATCTGGATGGAGCAGAGGTGAAAGGGTAAATCTGTTTTTGGTAAAATTCCGCCATAAGTTTCTTCATTGGCAATGATATAATAGAATATCTTGATAAACTCCGATACGATACCAATGCCGAGCATAATTTTGCAAAGCCTTTCGATGGTGAATCTTTTGGAAAGAAAAAAGCCTGCAACAATCAACGCAACACAGCCGGCAATTAAGATGATGTGCTTTGTGCCAAACAATCCGTTCATGCTTGTCTCCTTTGTTTTTAATGCGATTATAGCACATATTTGCAAAATAGTCTATCATTTTGCATTATATTTTACTGATTGGTAAAAATTACATTTCTGAAAGGCGCTGCAATTTCATTTTTTGCATAAGAAGGAAATTTTCATCTTTGAATTTCAAATGAAAAAAAATTTATTTTTAAGGAAATTATGTTGAATTTTTCATCAAAAGAATTTGACTTTAACTTCAAAGTATGGTAGAATGTATATCCAACGTTTGGATTTGATTTATCTTGTTAAAAGCCGTTATGGTAACACGTGTGAGGTTGAACTTGCACCGGCTGTAATCGGTCAAACATCTTGAAGCGGGGCGTACGACATGTGCGCCCCGTTTTGCATTATATACAAGCAATTTATTTGCAAAATATAAGCGTTTATGATATAATAAAAAGAAAAACTACAGGAGTTTTTTTGTATGAAAATGAAGGTAACGGATCTGCCCTATAAAAGAATAGAGGTTGAAGAAATACGCTCTCAGGCTCTGGCAATCATTCAAAAAATCAAGAACGCTTCCGCTGTGGAAGATATTCTTGCCGCACGCAAGGAAATGCTAGCCATTCATGATGAGGTTAATACACAATACAGCATTGCATATATGCGCTTCAGCCTGAATACAAGAGATGAATTTTACGCAGCAGAGCAGGAATATTATGATGAAATTTTACCTGTTTTTCAGCTTCTGATGCGTGATTATGCTGAAGCTGTTTTAACCTCACCTTTACGCAGTGAAATTGAAAAGCATCTTTCGCCCATTCTGATTCGTTCGATGGAGAATGAGGTAAAGGCTTCCGACCCCTCTATTTTAGAGGAAATGCAGCAGGAAAACGCAATCGTCAGCGAATACTCCAAATTTATGTCCGGTCTTATATTTATTTTCCGCGGTGAAGAAATGCCGCTTACCATTTTACGACGCTATATGGCAGATGACGATCGCGAAACAAGAAAAGAGGCTTATGAGGTTTTGGGTAAAACTCTGGACGCCAACCGTGCTACCTTTGATGATATTTACGACCGCCTCGTAAAAATCCATACCAAAATGGCTCGTAAGCTTGGCTACGAAAACTTTATTCCTCTTGGTTACGCCCGTATGAACAGAATCGATTACACGCAGGAAAATGTTGAAGTCTTCCGTGCCAATGTATTGAAGGATATCGTTCCCGTTGTTTCTTCCATTAAGCGCAAAAATGCCGCCAAAATGGGAATCGATAAGCTGATGTTTTATGATAACGACGTAAACATTCCCGGGGGTAATCCGAAGCCTGTCGGCGGTAAAGAGCAAATTTTTGCAGCAGGCGCAAAGATGTACCGTGAAATGAGTCCGCAAACGGATGAATTCTTCCGTATGATGCTCGAAACAGAGGCATTCGACGTAGATTCCCGTGACGGAAAATGGGGCGGCGGATATTGCACGGAATTCCCCAAATACCGTCAACCGTTTATTCTTGCAAACTTCAACGGCACCGAGGCAGACGTTGGCGTTATCACCCACGAGGCAGGTCACGCATTTGCATCCTGGCTGAATTTTGACAGCGAATATCCCGATCTTGGGGTAGGCGGAATGGAAACGGCAGAAACGCACTCGATGAGCATGGAGTTTTTTGCTTGGAAATATATGGAGGAATTTTTCGGCG
>JAFQWR010000157.1 GCA_017407365.1 Clostridia bacterium | reverse complement strand
TTGCGATATACTTACCGATATCTGCATCGCTGAAAATGCGGATGAAGTGATTGAACGTCCAATCGGCATTCGAAAACGCCTGTAAGGGGTTGGGGTAGCGGATAAAATTGAGGTTATCCTTAAAGCCGATCAAAAGGCCTATCATAGGCAGATAAGCAAAGATCAGCGCAAACACAACTGCCGGTACCAAAAACCAGTACAGGTTTTTGTACTTATTGGCTGCTTTTACTCTTTCGCTCATGATTCTTTGTCCTCACTTAATTTATAGCCGTGGGCTTATTTGCTGTAATACCATGCGTTGATTGCCTGCGTTGCGGCGGTGCCGCCCTCGGTGCCCATCAGCTTGGTGAGATACTCAGAGAATTTGGAGGTACCCTTATCGGTGCCAAGCATTACAAAGAACTGATCCTGCGCATAAAGCTCCATCGTGCCGCGGTTTGCACTGTAATCGGCGATGGGAGGAGCAAAGTCCACAAGGTTGTATACGCCAACCTCATCGGCATTTCTCATCAGCGTGTTCCATGCGCGCTTTAATTCGGGATTTTTCTGCACGCGTGCCAGCCAGTATTTGGTATACACGTTTTCGTTACTGCCGGTGAGGTAGTAGCTTGCGTCGTCCTTTTCCTCGAACTTGCCGCTTACAGGTGCGTATTCATCCTTGTTTTCGTTGTAGGTGTAGTGTACGTTTTCTTCGCCCAGAACGATGGTTCTGAAATTGTGCTTATCGGCAGTATCGGTGAGCTTGCTGTTGATCCAGTCGATTACATAGCCCGCATTTTCTGCCATGTAGTAGGGGATTGCGGTGATGTAGGTGTAGCCGCTGGTGCGGTAAACCTTCTGCTCTCCTGCCGCATTTTTGAGGCTGCGCAGATAGCAAAGGTAATCCTCTACCGTGCCCTTTGCCTCGGTTGCGGTGATGACACCGGAGGATTCAAGACCTGCTACGATTGCCGAAACACTCCACAGCGAGGTTGCAATTGCACCCGACTTGCCCGTGGTGAACTTTTGCAGAGCGGTTGCCGCGTCGTTGGTAGAGATGGTGTTATCAATCAGACCCTCGTTGTAAAGATCGGACATATAGCTGACGTAATCTACGTAGCCGGGAGCGTCCATATAGTAGCGAACCTCTTTTTTGCCGTTGATTTCATATTCCTGCCATTCTGCATAGATGCCGAAGGAGGCGGAAACCGCATAAATCAGAGGGGTATACATATCGAAGGTTAAGGGTGCGGTGCCTGCTTCCTTGCAGTAGTTTTGCTTGAAGGCACGAAGCACAGCCGTGAACTCATCTCTCGTGGTGGGTACGGATAATTGCAGAGCATCCAGCCAATCCTGGCGGAAAACAACGGGGTTTTCGATGTTGTCGGAGGATGCTCTTTCGGGAATGCCGTAGATTTTGCCGTTTACACGTACAACGTCCCACGATTCCTCAGAGATTGCTTCCTTGATGGCAGGGCCAAAGGCGTCGATCACCTCGTCTAATGCCAGAAGGCCGTCCATAGCGATCATATCGCCAAACTGTGCGTTGGTCAGCTTCATTGCGTGGTACTGCGCCTGGTCGATCATGTTGAGGTTGAGCGCCGAGGAAGCATTACTTGCGGGCAGCTGCGAGTAGTTTACGTGATAGCCCGTTACCTGCTCTACGGTTGCGGCGTTCAGGTTTGCGTTTACCTCTTCGATGGTCTTACCGGAGTTGGGCATCAGCACGTTGAGCGCGATTTTGCTGTTTAAGTCGATATCAAAATTGATATTCTGATCGTCGTTGCTGTTGCCGCCTGCGCCTAAAACAATGCCGACAACTGCGCCGATAACGACTACTGCTGCTACGATAATTGCTATAATTTTCTTGTTCATCTTATTTCAGACTCCCTTTTTTATTTTGCTTCGTTAAGACTACCGCAAGTGCGGCAAATGCAATGAGCGTACCGCCGCAAAGGATGCCGCCGCAACCGCCCGAGGAGGGCTTCTGTTCGCTTCCGCCGGGGTTTTCACCGGGATTTTCGCCGGGATTTTCGCCGGGCTCCTCCTCTGCCTGCGGCTTCTTTACCAGAAGAACGGCATTGCTCACCTTGCGCTCGCTTCCGTCGGAGGGAGAATTGAGCAGCTGCAAGCCGTTTCCGCTGTCAAACAAGAAGGTGGAAGATCCGCCGCCATCCAGCTCTAATGCGTTTACAAGGCCGAGCGTCTTAGCAATATCTGCCTCACCCTTTACGGTTACGCCCACCTTGCCCGACTGTCTGCCGTCGATTACGCCGAGCATAACGGTGCCGTCTGCCTTGTTGCCGATGAAGGTACGGGGCGCGTTTGCATTGCCGCTGTTATCGGTGTGGGGATTTGCTACCACGGTTCCGTTTTTAATAAGAGCATCGTAGCCGCCCACCACGTACTGCATACCGGTGAAGGCGCCGCTCGGGGTATCCACAAGCGCAACCTTTACGCCGTATTTTACGTTGTCAAAGAAGAACTGCGATTTTTCGCCCGCGCCCTTGATGACGATGGCAAACTCACCCGAAACGAGCGAAAATGCCTTGTCGTCTGCTACCGCACCGGTTGCCATTCTGGTGGAGGAGCCGTATACGGGGAAGGATAACAGGTTTACGCTATCCGTCATAAATTTGTATTTGCCTGCGCCCTGCACGGTGACGTTGCTTGCGGTGGTATACAGCGCAATTTCGCCCTCGTTTGTGGGAGCCTGATTTACTTTATCTATATCAAAGGTGTAGGTCTTATCCTTAACGGTGACCTGAATCGACCTTTTTGTTTCGGTCATTCTGCCAATGGCAAAACCGCCGTTGTTATCAAAGCCAAATGCATTTTTGGTTGCATACGAGCCCTTTTGCACCACTACGCCGTTTTTAACGAGGCTGTCTACACAGGCGCCCGTGTTAAAGAAATAGTCGCCGTTGGTGGCAAGCACAACCTTGTTGCCCGTCTGCTGCTCGTAGTCCTCTGCAATCTTCTTTACGGTGGTAAGTACGGTCATTCCGCTTGCATTTCTGACATCATGCACCACGAATTCGTATTCGCTTTGCTCGGTGGGCTTGTATTCGCCCGTGAACATCACCTGCGCACCGCCGCCGTAGGTAAAGGTGTATTTGTTGTAAACCACTCCGTTAGCCGTAACGGTGGTGGGATTTCCCAGTGTTGCCGCGCCGTGAGCCACTGCAAGCGAGCCCATAAAGGCGCACAGCACGAGAGCAATCATCGCGATCAGTATTTTGTTTCTCATCTTCTCTGCTCCAATTTATATCGCTGTGTTGCGAGGCTTTTGCCCCTGTTTGTTCAAAAAAACTCTGCCGTCTGTACGCACGGTCCACCCCCCATAAAGGGGGCAGACCGTACACATACGGATTGCTTGATTTAAGCCTTATTTTTTACAGACCGAAGGTCCAATCGGTGAGAGCGGAAAGGGTCATCACCTTGCCAACCTTCTGACGGCAGGAAAGCATTAAAGCTCTGCCTGCGTTGCTGTTCATGCCGCCGTTTAAGCCGGCTACAACGATTTCGCCTGCCTGCAAGCTTGCAACAGCGGTAGCAAGGTAGTTAGAAGAGCCCCAGCCCTCCATAGCCTTTTTGGTGGTCTGACCTACTTCATCCCAGTAGCCGCCGTTTGCACCGTCGTATACGCGAACGATCTGACCTGCGGAGTTGAGAACAACTGCACAGCCGTAGCCGTTAGCAACGGGGGTGCCGGTGAAGGCATCGGTGTAAACCACGAGGTTGGTTTTATTAGCGGTTACGCTTGCAGCGTCTACCACTACGGTGCCGAGGTCATACTCGGTTACAGCGCCGTCGATGGTAACAACGTCCTTCTTGGCAGCGTATTTCACGCCGAGGCCGTCGAATTCCACTACGGTGCCAACTGCAAGACCTGCATCCTTCCAGAAGAAGTTGCGAACGGTGTTTGCGCCGCCAACGTTCACTGCGTAAACGAGCATCTGGCTCTTATTCAGTGCGCTGAACGCAAGGGTTAAGAACTGCTGCTGGATCTGAGCGCCCGTGAGGCCCTCGCCGTATGCGCCTGCGCCGACGTACTTGCCGGAGCAGCCGTCGAAGATGTGCTCAACCTCGCCGTATGCGTTGAGGATGAAGGCATAGCCGTATGCAGCGGTGGGAACGGTTACGTTTGCCTTTTCTGCAGCGGTGTAAATAACCAGCTCGTTAGCGGTACCGGAAACGGTGGTGGGGTTAACCGCAACTGCCTTTTTGTTGATTTCGATGCTCTTTTCGTTTGCCGTAGCGGTAACAACGTCCTTAGCAAACTCAATGCCGGTTACGGTAACGATCTTGCCAACGGTGTTTGCTCTGTTATCCTGCATGAACTTGTGGCTTTCGCCTGCAACCTTATTGGTATCGTTGTAGGGAGCGATGATGAGGTAGCCCTCCATGTTCATCCAGAGTGCGGTAGCCTCTGCTACTGCGCCTGCTGCGGTACAAGCATTGGTGGTGGTGCAGTTGCCGCCTGCGTGAGCAGGGTTCTGACAACCGTTACGGATACGGGTGTTGTGATCGATGTGATCTGCATCGTAGTAGCCTGCGTTGATACCGTCGAAGATATAAACGATTACGCCGTACTTATCGGTCACGTAGATTTCTGCGCCGTAATCCGAGAGGTTAACGCCCTGCTCCTTGTTGTAAGCGGGGGTGTAGATGATGAAGGAATATTCGCCCTCATTGGTTACGTTCTGGTCGATTGCAAACTTCTTTTCCAGCTTGCTGATGCTGTTTGCGCCAACGGTCAGCGTGATGAAGTTGCCTTCCATAACGTATACGGTGCGGTTGAACTCGGTTACGTTGCCAAGCGCGTCGGTAGCGGTAAGGGTGAACACGTATTCGCCTGCTACTGCGCCGTTGAAGCTCTCTAAGCCTGCGGTGATAGCAACGGTTGCTGCTACGTCGTCAGCAAGCTCGAAGGTGCCGTTGTCGTCGGAAGCGTCGATGCCCTCTAATACAACTGCCTCGATGGTTTCTGCGGTGTATTCGGTTGCGGAAACCTCGATGTCGCCTGCGCTCTTAACGAGGGGAGCCTGATCCTTATAAGCGGTAACCTCTTCGGGGGTTTCGCCATCCTTATAGATCTTAACGATGCTGCCGTAGTTACCGATAACAGCGTTAGCCATAAAGAAGCGGCCGTCGAAGTCGAAGCCCTCGCCTGCATAGCCCTGGTGTACGATGATTGCAAAGCCGCCTGCGGGTACTACCATGTTGGTGTACGTTTTGGAGCTTACTGCATAGGTTTCGCCCTCGTATTCGAAGGAGGTAACCTTGGAGTTTGCTCTGGAGGGGTTAGCAGCGTTCACGAGCTTGCCGTTTGCGCCGTCGCGACCCTCAATTACAAAGCCGCTTGCATCCACGATAGCAGCCTCGCCGCCGCCACCGGTGATGGAGATTACGATTTCACCCTCGGAAGCGTTATAGAAGATACCGCTTTCGGGAGCCGTGGTGTTGGTGTAGCTTTCGGTCAGCGTGTGGAACAGCTCGTTTTTGAAGGTGATTACGTCGCCTGCTGCCCATTTGTTGGTGTCAACAGACTTCTGAGCCTTAACCACGTAAGCGGGTAAGGGTGCAAGAATGTTCACCGTTCTGGTAGCCGTGCCTTCCTTGCCCTTGCTGTTGGTTGCGCTGTAGGATACGGTGTATACACCCACAACGTTGTAATCCAGACCGCCGTCGTCGGTGATGGAAGCGGTGAGGTCGCTGTCGTACTCGTCGGTAACGGTTACGTCGAACAGCAGATCTACTTCGCTTTCGTCCTGACCTACGAAGAAGCTGAGCTCGGGGTTAGCAATGGTGATGACGGGAGCGCTGTATTCGGGCTCCTGAGGATCATCCTGAGGACGATCCACACAAGCGGTGCACAGGCACATGCTCATCACAAGGGTCAACGATAATAAAATCATCATTAACTTTTTCATGGTACATTGTTCCTCCAATAAATTATTTTTAATATATTAACTAAATATATTCCGTAAAAAGCTTTGCGCCATCAAGGCTGATTATTTGCTGCTCTTACCCTTTTTGAGGATAAAGAAGATAGCTGCGCCTGCACCAAGAAGCACGACTGCCGCTACAATCAGAATGATAACAAGGCCATTGCTGTCGCCTGCGGGCTTAGAGGGCTTAGTGGGCTCAGAGGGGTCAGAGGGCTCGGAGGGGCTACCGGGGTTTTCGGGCTCTGCCTCCTTGACGGGAGTTAAGATGTCTGCCTTAACCGAAAGAAGATCGCTGAGCTCAGAGAGGGTGTTTTGCATACGTCTTGCGGCAAAGCCGTTTGCGTAATCGTTGATTGCGCCGTATGCGTAGAGGTCCTCTACTGCCGACTGAATGGCAAGCAGCTCCTTTGCCGTTTCGCCCTTCATGGCAAGAATCTTATCGAATTCTGCTTTGAGTGCCGCCCTTTGATCTGCCGTCATCAGACCCTTTGCAATATACAGGCGGTCTGCACGGCTTAAAACGGTGTTGAAATATGCGTTCAGCACGGTGGAAATCTCTGCGTGGGGAAGCACGGCGTCTTTTGCGTTTACACCGCTCTTCAATACGCTCTGCACGTCTTCATGGCCCATAATCTGCGTGGAGCAGAAGATGACGTAGCCGTTTGCGCCACCCTCGTAGGATGCCTCAATCTGATATACGTTTTCGTATGCGGGCAGACCTCGGTACGAGGAAGCAAGACCGGTGTAGTAGTAGCACTTGGTGCCTGCCGCAAGAATCATATTGGAAACGCCCGTTAAAACGTCGGTTGCCGCATCAAAATACGCCATGGGGGTTGCAATGTCAATCCAGCCCTTTTTGAACCACGTCTGCCAATCCTGCTTTTTGCTGTCCTTGCTTTCGTTGATGGAGCTGAATACTGCGGTGGAAAGGATGATGCCCTTTTCCTTCTTGATTTCGTTGTAGATGCGCTCTACGTAGTCGGTCACTCTGCCCATGCGGTATTCGCACCAGAGCGTGTAGTTTTGCTCTGCATTTTTGTTGTAGGACTTATTGAAGCCCCATCTCAAAAAGTCGGTGAGCATCTCCTGCACGGTGTCTGCGGGATTCAGCTTTTCGGCAATGCCGATTGTTGCGGCAAATGCCTGCATGGAGTATTTGGAGTAGCCGGTATCCTCCTCCTTATCGGAAACGGGATAGCGGATATAGTCGAGGTTTAAGCCCTTGACATTGGTATTCTTTTCTAACAGCTCCTTGTAGTAGCCAATCAAAAAGTCCTGTACGTCGGGATTTGCGGGGTCGATGAAGATATATGCGCCGCCCTCGTTGCGTTGCAGCAGAGAGCCGTCGTTGTTATACATCAGCCAATCGGGATGCTCGCTGACAAGCTTTGCCGATTCGTCTAAACCAACGTAGAAGTCCTCTACCCATGCGTGCACCTCAATGCCTGCCTTGGTTGCCTCGGTGGAGAAGGCAGAAAGATAATCTGCATATTCGCCGTATGCGGCTGATTCAAAATCCTTATGATAGGGTACGTTTTCCGAGCGGAACATGGAGTAGCCGTTGTAGAAGCTTTCCACAAAGATGAGGTTGATGCCAAGAGCGCGGTAGGTTTCCACCGTTTCCTTCACTGCCTCAATCGTTTTTTCGGTAGGTCTGTGCCATACGGCGCGTGCCGCAACCGGCTTACTCTCGGCAGAAAGCGCCAGAATTTCGTAGGCGGTTTTTTCTGCGCTCAGCTTAGCGGCGTTATACGCCATCATATCGCGCGTTTTTTCCACCTCGGTTGCCCAGCCCTCGCCCTCCGACTTCTGCTCGATGGTTTCCTTATACGAAAGAAGCTCGTCCATCATGGTGTTGCAGGCGTTCATCTTTTCGGTGAGCGCCTCTACGTCTACGTCGAAGAGCTGATCGATTTTCGTCTGTGCAGACCTTAAAATCTCGTCTACGGTAGAGCGTACGTTCACATAGAAGCTGTTCAGCGAGGTGGTGATGGCAATCTCGTTCTTTTCTCTGTCTACGGTTACGTGCGCACCGAGAGGAATGCTTGCACGGATGAAATCTCTGCCCTTGCCGTGACCGCTTAAAACAAAGCCGCCCTCGGGAATGGACGAAACGTTTACACCGCGCTCCACAACGTCACCGTTGCTGTCTACCGCTACCTCAAAGCCGTATACGTTGGTGCCCGTGCCGTTAGAGCCCTTATAAGACCAGCCGTACTCATACAGAATGGTCTGATCGGGGCCGCGGTATGCCGCAAAGGGAACGCCCTCAAACTCGTAGATATTGGGGTTGGTGTTCCACTGATCGGTAGCGGAATCTGCGTTCTGATATTCGTAGTTATAGGTATAGGTTACGGGCTCACCGCCGAAGCGAACGTAATCGAAGCCCACGATGGAAAGCTTGTCGCCCTCAGCAAAGCGCAGGTTTTTAACCAGCTTATGGCGGCAGCTTACGCCGTAAGAGCTTAATACGAAGCCGTTATCGGGGATTTCCATACCCGAGTGGTCGCCCTCGCCAAAGCCACGGAAGGCGGTTACCACAAATTTACCGCTTTCGCTGTCGAACACGGCTGCCATCTCGGTGCCGTACACGTTGGTGCCCGTTTTTTCGCCGAAGTCGTAGTCGTAGTATACCGACATCGTATCCGAACGGATGGCGTTGAGTGCATTCAGGTGAATACGTGCGCCCTTATCCGATTCCACCGCAAGCGTGGGTACGTTCAGCTTTTTGCCGCCGAGCGTTACCGTGTCGCCCACGTTTAAGGTGATGCCTGCGCTGTTTGCAACCGAAAGCACAAAGCCGCCCACCTTGATGTAGGTGGTGCCATCGCCTGCGGTATTTACAGCGGTGATTTTATACGCGCCGTCCACGCTTTCGCAGGTATATTCGGTGAATTCGCCCACACGCTTGGTGGTGGTGTAGGGATATTCTGCCGTGAAGATCAGGGTGGATGCAGAGCCCAGCTTATCGGTATCCAGCATCTCTCTTGCCTCAACCAGCATACCGTTGATTGCCTCGTCTACATAGCTTGCAGGGTTGGAAATCACGTTGCTCAGCGTTTGTCCGCCTGCATTTACGGTGATACCAAGCACCGAATAGCTATCCTGCAGGGCAGAAGCACTCTTGCCATCGCTCGTTACCCCCACAAGGGCGCAAACCGCAAAGCAAAGAGCAAGCGCAAAAACTACAACGCTCCTTCTGTTTACGTTCATCATCGTTACTCCTTATATCTCTGTTTTTTCTCTTTTTCTTTCACGGTGATCCCCACCTCGAACATTCTGCTCCAAGGCATTTCACAGCGGTCGATTTCGTAGCCCTCCGCAACAGCAGGAGCAATTTCGCTTACAAACTGCGTAAGCTCCTCCTTTACCCTTTGGGCAACTCTTCCGTCTTTGCCGTCTGTATGAAAATAATTCAGACCGAGCGAGGGCAGATATTCGTCGCAAACCTTCTTTCTTACGTGCGCACAGTAGCCCACGTCCTCAAAAACACGGAGTGCGGTGAAGCGGTTGTGCGCAGGGGTGAAGCCGTAGTGCAGGCACAGACACGCCTGACAGATGACCGTTCCCAGCGTGTTGGAGCTGGTGTTCCAGCCTGCGTAGCCGCAAAGGTTAAACACACCGAAGGCACGGTCCATTGCCTGCAACCATTCCACGTCGCCGCCGTTGCAGTAGGCAATATCCGCCGCCGCCACAAGCCTCCGTGCAAACAGCGCCAGCTGCATTTTGCTTGTAAACCAATCCAGCTTGCGCTCGTGATAATGCTCGTCACCACAGCTGATGACGTCCAGCATATTGGCTATGGGCAGATTGCAAAAGAGCAGGATATCTGCCTCCTCGGGATTTTCGGTGAAAACGGCGCCTGCGCTTTCGATCTGACTTCTGATGCTGATGAAAACCGCTCTGTCCTCGTATAAGGGAACCAAAGCCTTACAGCGCTCGTCGGGGTAGATGGGGCAGATGACGGGGCTTTTACCGTTCATCTGATTGACCGCCGCCGCAAGCATGGTAAGCCCTACCTCGTCTGCACCGGGGTAGATTTCCACACGCAGACCGTGCGCACGGATAAACTCCTTTATGCACAGCTGATCCATTGCGGTGTAGCCGTAGGGGGAGGAATCGTCCTGCGGGATGACGAAGCGCTCAATCTCCTTGCCCACAAGAAGAAGGGTTTTTTTCAGCATCTCAAGGTTGACCGCCCTGCGATGCAGAAAGTCCTCTAAATGCCCCGATGTTTTTTCGGCGTAGCCCAAAAGCAACGCCTCTGCCTCTTCCCTTTCCATCAGCCCAAGCTGCAATTTGTGCGTAACCTGACCGGTCAGAAAGATTTCTCTGCCGCATTGCCCGTAGTAATCGGGCTCCTCGTCACTGCTGGAATAGGAGGGACAGCGCATAATCAGCGAAAATGCGTAAATTTTCAGCGCGGGATTTTGCTCCTTGAGCTCACGGATGAGCGCAAGCCTGCCGCCCAGCTCCTCCTCGGTTAAGCAATGCAGACGGGAGGGCACGATACCGCCGTATAAAAGGGTATCCACCGAAAGAATAAGCGCATCTGCGCTTTTGCATTCCTCACGCAAAAAGACGGCAATACGGCTGTGATCGGCAGGCGTTTTTTTACTGCCCATATCGCTCATAGCCGGCCTTACCAGATAATAATCCTTGTTATCTTCGCTGATGAAGGCAGGAAATTGATAATTACACGGTCTTTCGTCTAAGGGTAAATAAACGATTTTTCTCATAATAAAAGATTGCGGCGTGCGTTTATTTCAGCTTTAATGCGGCATTGAATCTTGCCGTGATCACCTGCGGACGGGTAATGGCAGAGCCAACCACCACAGCATAAGGATTGATGGTGCTGACACGCTCCATTTCGCGAGCCTCAAAGATGCCGCCCTCTACTATCAATTTGGCTTTTTTGAGCACCTTTGATACCTCTGCGGCAAAATCCAGATCGGGCAAAACGGCGCCAGCCGTCTGCTTGGTG
>JAFQWR010000156.1 GCA_017407365.1 Clostridia bacterium | reverse complement strand
TAACATAAGTAAATACTTCTTTTCGACAAAAAACGACAAAATTTAAAGTAAATACCTAACTAATTGGTATTTTTCCCTTTTGTAAGAACATGACAGATTATGCAGAATTATGTTAGAATGATTCCGTTGCAACAAAAAAAACAAGAGGGGAATAAAATTATGATTAAGGTTTTGTTGATTGAAGATAACGAAGATTTTGCCAATTTGATTAAAGCTACCTTACAGAAGGAAGAGGACTTTTTATTGATTGGTCATGCAAAGGACGGCTTTGACGGCGCTGCAAAGATTGAGGAATTAAAGCCCGATCTTGTGCTGTTAGACGTTATTCTGCCGGAATACGACGGCTTCCGTATTCTGGAGTGTGCCAAAATGGGTGAAGAAGCGCCGCATATTATTATTTGCTCCGTGCTTTCGCATGAGAATTTTATCAGAAGGGCATTTGATATCGGGGCAAGCTATTATGCGGTAAAGCCTGTGAATCCTAAGCTGCTTCTGCAACGTATGCGGGAGGTTATGCGCGGAGAGGGCTTTACATACCTGGATGTGCGCGAGGAGGAAAGAACGGAGGATAAGATAACCTCAATATTCCTGCAGATGGGTGTGCCTGCAAATATATTGGGTTATCGCTATCTGCGTGAGGCAGTCAGCCGTACCGTGAGGGAGCCTCATCTGATCAACAAAATTACCAAGGAGCTTTATCCGCTTATTGCCGAGGCAAACGATACCACGCCAAGCAAGGTAGAACGTGCAATCCGTCACGCAATTGACGTTACGTGGAGCAGAGGACGTCCGCAAAACGTAAACGAGGTATTTGGCGTTAAGGTATACAGCGAAAAGGAAAAGCCTACCAATGGGGAATTGATTGCGCTTCTTGCAGACAAAATGCTGCTTGAACGGCACAAAAGGTAGGTGAATGCCTCTGCGGCAAAAAGCGGAGCGGAAGCACCCTTGCCAAGAAAGGGCTTCTGAAAGGGAACGTGCGGTTTGCTATGAATACGTGTGTGATTGCTTCCTTGTCGGTGGACGGTAAAGGGCAGAGCAGAGGTTGTATGCAAAGGAAACCGTCAGAAACGCGAAATGCGTTAATCAATAGGGAAAAGTGATATCTGCAGAAATCAAAAAAAGCACTTGCATATGCAAGTGCTTTTTGCTTGGTGTACCCGGCGAGGCTCGAACTCGCAACCTTCAGCGTCGGAGGCTGACACTCTATCCAATTGCGCTACGGATACGTATATCAGGGAATTCAACCCTAATATTATATGAAATTTTGTATTTTTCGTCAACCGTTTTTGTCAGAAAACCAGAATATCGACGAGAAAAAAGATGCCGTAACAGATGGGCTGATGTGCCAGATACAGCAATAATGCGTTTTTTCCGCAGAAGCATAGCGGTAAAAATACGGGATGGTAAAACGGCAGGCGTGTTTTACGCTCCTTATACAGCGTTTTACCTACAAAAGAGCCAATCAGGAAGATGCCAAAGGAAGGAAGCAGAGCGGAGTAATCGCTGTGCGAGCCGATGGGAATACCTAGAACGGTAAGTAAGCCGTCGGGTGCAAACCCAAGCACGCGGCAGATGTTATCGTATTCTGCGGGGAAGGACATCCATGCGGTATAGGGTAAAATCAATAGGCCCATCACGGTCAGCACAACGCCGAGCGCAAGCTGGGCGTATTTCTGCGGAACGAATTTATTCAGCCCTGCATAAAGAATCATGCTCAGCGAAAGACAGTGCAATGCGCCGAATACAATGCGCATTTCCAAAAATGAAAAGGTTACGGTGACTACCAATGCGCATAGGGCAACGATGATGCCGCGCTTGAAGGAGGAGCGGGAAAAGCTTTGCGAAATACCGGATACAAAGAAGAAAAGATAGATAATCAGCCAATAATGCAGGTGATGCACGGTGCTGTTTCCCAAAAAGTTCCTTACCCACAGATAGACGGATACAAAGGCCTCATTCTGATATTGCCACGAGGCGGCATACATACGAAGATCGTACAAAAGATGATAAATCATCATCAGTATCACAGCCAGACCGCGTGCGGCGTCTATTTCCCATGCCCGTCCGTTCGGATAGGGTAGCCTCGGTTGCTTGCTTTTGAAAAACATAGTTCCCCCTTAAATCATAGAACGCAATTCTGCTTGTGCAGGGTTGCTTTTTATTTTGCTAAGATACGGTTATGCCTCCGTGTCGGGCGTCAGACCGAAAACACGGTCGATTACACCACCGCCAAGACATTTTCTTCCGTCATAAAGCACTGCGTACTGCCCCGGCGTAACAGCGCGCTGAGGCTGTTGAAAATGCACGAGCAATTCGCTCCCCCGCATTTCCACATACACCTGCTGGTCGGGCTGACGGTAGCGGAATTTTGCGGTGCAAGAAAAGGCTTTTTCGGTGGGAGCAGAGGGGATCCAGTTCAGATCGGTCACGGTGCAGGCCTTACTCAGAAGCTCGTTGCCCTCGTTCTGGCGTACAATCAACAGATTGTTTTTTACGTCCTTATCCACCACAAACCATCTGCCCTCGCCGCCCTTTACGCCGCCTACGCCAAGACCCTTTCTTTGCCCAAGCGTGTAAAACAGAACTCCCTCGTGCTCACCGATTTTTTTGCCGTCCGTTGTTACGATATCGCCCTTTTTGGCAGGCAGATACTGCGATAAAAACTGCCTGAAATTGCGCTCGCCGATAAAGCAGATACCGGTGGAATCCTTCTTTTTTGCGGTGGAAAGCCCAAGCTCATCCGCAATTTTTCGCACCTCGGGCTTGGATATTTCCGCAAGAGGGAACATCACGTGCTGAAGCTGTGCCTGAGAAAGCTGGTGCAGAAAGTACGATTGATCCTTGTTTCCGTCAGCCGCCTTCAGAAGGGTATGCCTGCCGTCCTCGTGCAAAATACCTGCATAGTGCCCCGTGGCAATACCGTCAGCACCAAGGCGGAGTGCATATTCCAAAAATGGCTTGAACTTGATTTCTCTGTTACACAAAACGTCGGGATTAGGCGTTCTTCCTCGCTCGTATTCCTGCAAAAAATGCGAAAAAACACTTTCGTAATACTGCTTTGAAAAATTGACGGTGTAGTACGGAATATCCAGGGTCTGGCATACACTGCGTACATCCTCAAAATCTGCCTCAGAGGTGCAAACGCCGTTTTCGTCCTGCTCCTCCCAATTCTTCATAAAGAGCCCGATTACGCGGTACCCTTGTTTTTTTAACAGGTATGCGGCAACGGAGCTGTCCACCCCACCGCTCATACCTACAACGATTGTTTTCATACCGATATTATACCACACAATTTCCTCATAATCAAATACTTACACGCTTTTTTCACATCGCTTGCGAGAAAAAAGGGCAAATGATTTGACTTATGCCCTCAGAATATATTATAATAAGAGTACAGTTTTTTGCGTAGAATAATATGGGAGGTGAAACCATGAATTTCTGGATCGAGAATGAAAATCTGAAAGCGCTTTTATCTACGGACGGCGCACAGATGAAGCGTCTTGTAAATAAGACCACCAACAAAAACATTCTGTTTACGTATAACGAGGAAAAGCAGAGTGTTGCCCCGATTTTGTTCCCTACGGTAGGTAAGAGTAAAAATGCCGCTATTATGGTTTCAGGGCAGGAATACGGTATGGCACAGCACGGCTTTGCACGGAATTATGAGTTTGAGCTTGTGCAACAGGATATTTCTTCTGCTTGCTTCTGTCTGCGCTCAGATGAAAAAACGCTTGCCGTTTACCCCTATGAGTTTGAGCTTTACGTCACCTATACGCTTTCGGGCAGACACATCCGCGTGGATTTTGAGGTGGAAAACATCGGCGAAAATAATATGTACTTCCAGCTTGGCTATCATCCTGCCTTCCGTATCGATGGAGATATGGCAGATTCCTTTGTGGAATTCGAGCAGGTAGAAAACGCTCCCCGCTACGTAATGAAGGATTATCTTTCGGACGAGCCGGAGGAATGCCTTTGCGATACCAAGATATTGAAGCTGAACGAAGAGCTGTTCAGCAGAGATGCGCTTGTGTTTAAGGGGCTTGCCTCCGAATGGGTAAAGCTGAAAAATGCCAACGACAACCGTGAAATCAAGGTTTCGTTTAAGGGCTTCCCCGTATTTATGATCTGGTCTAATGCGCCCGGATTCGTCTGCTTAGAGCCCTGCGTGGGCTGTGCAGACAGCGAATCCTTCGCAGGCGAAATGAAAGAAAAACAGTTTGCACAAGAGGTCCTGCCCGGTGAATGCGCTGAATTCAGCGTGCGAATCCGTGTAGAGTAAGAGGAGAAGTCAATATGTCAACCAGAAAGCCGCTTTATTGGTGCTTGCGCATTGCTGCGCTTGCGCTTATCATCCTTTTTTTTGTTCCGATGTTCACCGTTTCCTGCGCCGCAAGCGGTCAGAAGGAAGAAATTGCCGACCCCGTTTCCTTAAGTCAGGTTGCAACGGGCACGGGCGAGGCAATGGAAATGGTTGCCGAGCAGCAAAAAACCCGTACAAAGGCATATCCCCTTGTATTCCTGTTTTTGCTGGTACCCATTGCCGCTATCGCGGTATCCTTCTTCAAAAAGCTTGAGTCGCTGCATATGTTTGTGTTCGGCTTTACATTTATGGCGGAGGGCATTGCGCTCATTATTCTTGCGCTTTCCTTCCTCACCAAATACGAAAGCTCGGGTATCATCATCGGTACAAACGCATTTTTCCATATTTATTACTTTATCGCATTGATATGCGCTTTGGTAAGCTCCGGATTCTTGCTAAAAGATGTAATGAATTATTACCGATACGGGAAATAGATTATTCTGACCTTTTCTTGCACCGTTCGTTATCGATCGGTGCTTTTTTGTTTTTTAAGAAAGGGAAGCAAAAAGCATATTCCGTACAGCGTAAAAAATACGGTTGCAGAGGATGCCAGACTGAAAAAGGTGCTTAGGTGCAAAAGCCGTACTGCCTGCATAAGCAAAAGGCAGACAGCCGCCGAAAAGGCTACGGCTGCTCCGCACGATGGCTTGAATACGTAGCCGCTCAGCTTGTGCAGGTATATAAAATTGAGCGTTGCGCTTACCGCTGTACCCAGAATCTCGGCAACGGGCAGAGCGTACACACCGCAGGGCTTCAGTAGCAGAAGCAGGGCAAAAAGCCTTACGGAAAGCCCGATCAGCATAAACAGAGCGCACCTTGCATTTTTTTTCAATGCCACAAGGTTTGCAATTGCCGTGTTGCTCAGTGCCGTTAAAACGGTGGCGACTGTTCCGATACGAAGCAGCTGCGAGAGTATTCTGCGCTCTGCTTGCGGCAAGCTCGCATACAAAAAGGCGGATAGCTCATCGGCAAACGCAAGATAATACAGGCAAAAGGGCAACAGCACGGCAAGAGTGAGTGTAAAGGATTCCTCCGCCCGTGCATTTGAGTAGTCGGTTGCCATGCGCGGCAGCAATGCAGTGCATACGCTTGTTGCAAGCACGAGAGGCAGGGAAAGCAAAGATGCCGCCGCACCTGCATATATGCCGTATTGCGCTGTCTGAGAAAGTGTACCTGCGGTAAGCAGATGCACCGCAAGCGTGCATTCCACAAAGGAAAACAGAGGATGCAGTGCAGAGGATAGCGCAAGCGGAAGAGAAAGCGAAAGTATTTGCCGTGCAATCGGGCTTTTGATCAGGTTCTTTTTCATTTAGCAGGCTGTTTGCGTGAAATAACCGCAAGTATAAGCAGGGCGGCAAGCTCCGAAAGTGCAATGGAGGCAATCACCGCTGTAACCGCAAGGGTGATATTGTGTCGCAGAGCGTAGGCAAGAGGCAAGGATATTCCTGCCTTCACCGCTTGCTCCGCTATCTGAGAAATTGCTGTCGGCATCATTTTCCCCATTCCTTGAAGATAGCCTCTGTAGCCGGAAATCAGGCAAACACAGAATACAGCGGGCGAAACGGATAAAAAGGCAAGCCATAAATCAGGTGCGTTGAGAAGAGCGCTCAGCGGTACGCACAGCAGGGCGGGTAAAAACGAGGCAACAAAGCCGATTTTTTTCAGCAAGCGCATTGCCTCACGCTTCACCTCATTTGCCCCCTCAGTGCCCCTTTCCTTAAAATGCGTTGCTGTAACAGAGCAAACGGCAGAGGGAATTCCTGAGGTAGAGAGCGAAAGCAAAAGAGCATAGAGGGGGAATACCGTCTGGTATTAGCCCAGCCCCTCTGCGCCCAGAATATTCGTAAGCGGTATGCGGTAAAGTGCGCCGATTGCCTTTGCAATCAGGCTTCCTGCGGTAAGTGCCGCCGCACCCATTATATATTTGTTTTTATTCATAAAAAAAGTATGCGACTATTTTTCTGAAATCATTCGTTTTTCGTTTAAGCATAGCAAAAACGGCTGATACAAAAGTGTAAGGTCGATAAAGAATAAGGAGGACGTACTTGTGAACGAAACATTGAAATCTATGCTTCTCAGCCGTTGGTTTTGCCTTGAGCTGTTAACGGGCAAAACCGATTCCAAAACGTTTTCTGCTCTGGCCGCTGCGTACGGCGCCAATGCAGAAGAGATCAAAACGCTCTACGGGGAGATTACAGACCCCCTTCTTTTGGGCATCAACAGCAGGACAAGCTTTAACTTCTATCTTCGTCGTATCGAGTATGCAAGGGTATCGGGCGAATACGTTCCTCGTGTACCCATGCATTTAAGCCAGAAGGGTGTAGCGCTTGATATCATGGAAAGCATGGAAATCAACGACAAAACCCGCGCAAGAGGCAGCGTGTACGTGATGCAGTCGCTCGAAAAGGCGGCGGCACTCGGCGTGGTTGAGGCTATGCTTCTTTATGGCTTGACCTCCTATTTCGGTTTATTCGGAGAAAAAACGCACGACCGCAAGTATTTACTTAAAGCGGAGAACTGGAATTGCGCTGAGGCGGCTTTAATGCTTGCTTCCTGCGACAAAAATCCTGCGCCCCACCTGGCGGTCTTAAAAAGCTGTTCGCCCTTGGGTGCGCAAAGCGAGGCGCTCAGCAGTCTTGCCGAGCATTACGGCGTTTCTACGGCGGCGTTTGCTCCTGTATGGGAGCATGAGCTTTTAGAAAAGCTTTTCTCGGTAAATCTGTTTGACCGTCGCAAATACAATGCGACCTGCTCCCGTTTGCTCTACACCTCCGTGTTAGACCCCGAAACCAAGCGCTCGCTCCTGTATTCCAACAATCAGGCACTTCTTGCCGCTGTTTCCGATTTGCCTCTTTCGGATGCAAAGCACGAGCAGCTCAGAAATGACGTGGCGGCTCCCTTTGCAAGAGAGGAGGAATGGCGCAGGGTAAAGCGTGCCGTAACGCACGCCCGTACGCTTGGCTCTCCCGTATTGATCTGCGAGGACGAATGGGTGCTTTCGCGTTATGCAGAGGTGCTTTCTGAGGCACATGGCGAGGAGCCTCCCGTGCTGGATCTCAGAATGCAACGACCCGATTTGTTCCGCCCCACCATCAACGGATCTATTATCTCTGCCTGCAACCGTCTGACAGCGCGTAACGGTCTGCTGTTTGTATCTCATGCAGAGATGCCCGCAAGCATGGTGGAGGTGTTAACGCAGTTTTTAGACCCCATCAAGCGCAAAAAATACAAGCTGGAGGATCTCGGCTATTGCTTCGATCTCAGCCAGATCACTCCCGTAATCTTTGCCGATACCACGCCCGATTACACCGGCGAGGGCGTTGTCCCTGTGAAGCTTGCTCCTTTAAGCAAGGAGGAGGCGAGGGCAGAAATTGAAAGAATTCTTGCCGCAAACAAGGGAATCCGCCTCACCGAAGGGGCAAAAAAGCTTGCCTTTACCCTTTCTCCCAAGGAGATGCATTTTGTAATGCAGGCACTTGCAGGCGAGGCAGAGCCTGTGGACGAGGAGCTTATGCGCGGTGCCGCGGCTGCTTGCAAGCGTACAGAACAAACGAATAGGAGGATCGGATTTTGAGTAAAGTAGTACATACCCCTGCCGTTGACGTTTTTGGCGAGGCTTGGCAGGAGATAAGCCAGATTTACGGAAGTGCTGTTCTCAACAAGGCGGCAGATCTTTTGACAAATGGCGATCCCCGTACGATTGCCGTTAAGGATTTGCATAAGCACGAAAACACGGGTGTTCTGATTTCCCTTCAGCGCGACAGCAAGGGCAAGCTATACGCTTCCTTTACGCCTGATACCCATTCGCTCATCGTGGGTGCAACCCGAAGCGGTAAAACCACCTCGTTTATCAAGCCCATGATCCGTTTAAGCGCAATGCGTAAGGATAAGCCCAGTATGCTCACGGCAGACCCCAAGGGCGAACTTTACAGAGCATCGGCGGCATATCTGCGCTCCCGTGGGTACCGCGTTGTGCTGTTCAATTTCCGTGATGCCGAGCATACCGCTTGCTGGAATCCCCTGCTTCCCATCTACGAAAACTATCAGCTGTATTGCAGTGTGGCAGACAGCGTAACAACCGAATTTACCGACGGAAAGGCGGTAAACTACTTCAAGGGCAAGCCCTATACGAGCGAAAAGCAGCTGCAGCAGGCAATCGAGCTGGAGCGTCACACGCTGATGTCTAAGGTGGAATCCGCCATCGATGAGTTTGCATTAAAGGTTGTTTTAGAGCAAAAGAAGGACCCCCAATGGTCGTTTGGTGCAAGAGAAATCTTCAAGGGCGTGATCTGTGCGCTGATGGAGGATACCGTTTTAACACCCGATCAGGAAAAATCCTGCGGCAGAAAGCGTGTCACGGCAGATCAGTTCACCATCCGCAATATCATTCTTATCATCAACGAGCTTGCGGCAAATCAGCATAACGATATCATCACCAACCGCCCTGCGGAATCATTGGCAAGACGTCATGCGCAGTCTTACATCGAGATGAGTGCAAACGTAACCAAGGCAGGCTATTTTGCAGAGCTTACGGCAAATATCAGCCGCTACAATTCTTCTGCGCTTCTGGATCTGACCTCTTCAAATACGTTGGATTTCAACAGTCTGGATGACGGCCCCGTTGCGGTGTTTATCATCTACCGAGATGAAGAAAAGTCGCATTATGCGTTTGTAAATATGCTGGTTCAGCAGTTCTATAATGCGCTGATTGCTCTTGCCAATAAGCGTGTAAGCGACGATTACGAAAACGACGGCAGACTTTCCCGTCCCTTCTACTTCATTTGGGACGAGTTTGGTAACTTCCCCCGCATCGATGATATCAGCTCCAAGATTACCGCCTGCGGTAGCCGTAATATCTGGCTGCACCTTGTAATTCAAAGCTACTCTCAGCTGAAGGTTGTATACGGAGAGGAATACGAAACCATTCTGGGTAACTGCAATTTGCAGATTTATTTCGGCTCCAACGACTTTGTCACCAAGCAGCGTATCAGCGAGCAATGCTTAACGCGCACCGTGCTTTCTCCCCTTTCCGCATTCAACGGCAACGAAGAAAGTATTATGAGCTACAATGTAACAGAGGTACCCCTTGTTTCTGTGGCAACCCTAAGCCATATGCGCTTTGGTGATGCGTACGTAATGTGCCTGAATGAATTCCCTCTTCTTGCGCATTTCGAGCGTGATTATATGTGTCCCGAGCTGACGGGCGTTAAGGAAAGCCCCACGCTGTATGCAGGTGATACCCGTTGGATGCAGAAGCAGTATATGTATAGCTTCAAAAAGCCCACATCCTCACGCTCGGGCTCTTTGAGTGATTGGTTTGACGATTGATTTATCAGTATAAAACAAAAGCGGATGGCATTTTGCTATCCGTTTTTTTATACAAACAAAAAAGCAGACAAAGAAATTCTTTGTCTGCTTTTTTTGTGTAGCAGAATGCCAAGGGCTTAGCTCCTGCCTTTTGTATTGTGTTTAGCCCCAGAGTGCTTCGTTTAATACCACGCTTAAAATAGAGGGGAAGCGCTCGGTCATTTTTTG
>JAFQWR010000155.1 GCA_017407365.1 Clostridia bacterium | reverse complement strand
TCCCTGCGCCGTGGGGGGATTGGGCATTCCTCTTCCCTGCCTGCCGTTATCGGAAGGGAGGGAAGGGCTTGCAACTGAAAGGAAGGTCTGCTTTTTTTAAGGCGCCTGCAAATAGGGCTACCCTTACAGAAGCACCTCTTTAACGAGAGCGTAAAAGACGCTCTTATCTACTGCTCTTGCTGCATAAATGGGGCTGAATCCCTCTTTTTCGTCTGAGGTATGCAGAGCGGAGCCATCGTCACGCACCTTTACGAATACCTTTTCGAAGGTACAGGGGTTGGTGAAAAGACAAGCCACCGCAAGGGGGTCGTGCATCACACTCTTTGCAAAGGGGAAGAAGCCAAACCAAAGGTCAAGCCATTTTACGAGAAGCTGATTGTGGGGCTTAGCGGAAGCACGGAAGGCATCTAAAAGGTCGGGCTCCAATCCGCATTGCAGGGTGACGTTGAGCCCCACTGCATATACGGGAATGCCACTGCTCCATACCACGTCTGCCGCCTCGGGGTCGCAGATGATGTTCCATTCGGACGTGAAACCCTGAAACTGACCGCCCATCTGCATCACGCCGCCTACCCCCCGCATCACCTCGGGCGCTTTTTCGATTGCCTTAGCCACGTTGGTGAGTGCGCCTACGGGTACAATCCACAGGTCCTTGCCGTATTTTTTTGCGCTTTCGATGATAAAATCCACCGCACCCTCCGTAACGGAATAACGGTCTAAGTCTTCCGTCCACTGACAGGGCTTGCGGACTTCGTAGTCACCGCCCTTCTCCTCGCAGAAGAAGGGGGTGATTTCTCTGTTTAAGGGGAAGCGCTCGCCTGCATACACGGGGATTTCGGGATGCCCCATGCATTCGAGCATTGCCATTGCCTGCTGCGCACGTGCGGCGGTGTTGCGGTATACGGTGGTAACGCCCACAACCGACTCCGCCTGCTTGCCAAGAAGAAGGGCAAGGGCAAACGCATCGTCGATATCGTCGCCGATATCGGTATCAAAGATGAATTTTCTGGTGTCCGTCATAGCGCTTAATATCCTCTGTAAAGCGAGAGGTCGCCGTTGGGCTGGGTGCGGTCGAGGGGCGAAACGTAGCCGGGCTTATATGCGGGCCATGCTACGGTGATGCCTAATTTTTGCTTTGCACGCTGATATGCCTCAGACTGCATTTCTACAACGAGCGAAAGGTTTCTGCTTTCTAAAAGGGAAACGGTGTCGCTATACAGCTTTTCCGCATCCTTGCGCGAGCCTGCCTTCAGGATTTTTGCAAGCTGGGTGGAAATGAGCTGATCGATACGTGTCAATGCGTTGTTGTACTGCATAAAGCGGCTGTCGGTAGCGTCAATGACAAAATGCGTAGCGTTGTAATCGTAGGAATAAATGGTAAGCGGACGCTTTAAGTTGGTACGGAACAGCTCAGCCTCCGTTTTGCCGTGGTTGGTTTTGGGCTGAATGTTGTCGTAATACTGATAGTTGATTAAAAGGTCGAACGAGAGCGCGCCGTATTTTGCGGTGGTCTGTGCCTTTCTGTCTGCTAAGTATTCCTCGGTGTAAACGATATCCGTTTTGCTGCTGTCTGCCCAATTCCAGGTGTCACCCTCAACACCAAGGCTGATGA
>JAFQWR010000154.1 GCA_017407365.1 Clostridia bacterium | reverse complement strand
GCACCGGGCGTATACGCCACGCAGTGCAGGGTGGATGGGCGTGTGTATCGGGCGGTCACCAACGTGGGCGGTCAACCCACCGTTGGGGGAGAGGAGCTCCGCGCAGAAAGCTATCTGATAGATTTTTCCGGTGATCTCTACGGCAAGAGCCTGACCGTACAGTTCCGCAAATTCCTGCGTCCCATCCGCGTCTTTTCCTCGTTAGAGGAGCTGCAGGCGCAGATTGCCGCAGACGTTGCATCCGTAACGGGCGGGGAAGAGTGATTGCCCTTCAGTACACGGGCAAAAGCACCTCAAAAAAAATTTTGAAAACCCTATTGACAGATTGCGCATGATATAGTATAATATAGTTAGACAAGATTAAAGGGGGTTAAGTGATGAAAAAAGCTTTGTTTATTGCCAATTGTGTTATGTGCATTGCATTGTTTCTCCTTTCTTTTGCTAACTATTATTACATAAAGGGGTATTATGCTGAGGAAATGAATTCATATGGATTCAAAATTGCTTTGGTATATTTTGTTTTGTTAATCATAAGCGCATTGTTGGCTGCCTTTTCTATTCGCGATATGGTAAGTCAATCGCTTTTTCCGGAGAAGATAAGTTTGCTCCGGATATTTCTTGCGCTTATTCCTGCCGTGCTGTGTAACCTTTATTGGCTAAGTGATATTGGGTACTTCGGAAGAAAGATTTTTTCACCTATGTGCTCATTGCTTTTAATTGCTATTACTTGTGTTTGCTTTCTGATCAACCGTCTGGCAAAGAAGGAGCTGGCGCAGAAGGGTAAAGAAGAGGAGGAATCGGTATGAAGCGTCAATTATCGATCCTTTGCTTTATTTTGTTGATACTGGCTTTCTTATGCCCTTTCGGTAGAATCTTTTATCTTTACGGAGAAACGCAGTCTTTTTCTATTGAAGGCAACGGCATCATCTGTTTTATATTCCTGATACAGATAGCAATCTGCTCCTGTGCGGTTTTTGCTTCCGATTTGCCCGACAGCTCAATTTATTGGATGTCGGCTGCGTTTGCAGGGCTTTTTGACCTTGGTGTGCTGGTGCTGCATCTTGCAGGCGTCAATCTGTTTGTGGACATGATAGGTCCCTCCTTCTTCTGGGTATATATTGCAGTTTCCTTTATCGTGTGCATTCTGAACGTAGTGGCGGCGCTCCGGAAAAAGGAATAGTTTTTTTTGCAGAAGAGGCAGAAAAAGCGGGAAGAAAACGGATGATACGCACGGGTGTGCGGAAGAATACATATCATTTGCATAAATAATTATGGAGAGGGGCGAATTTGCCCCTCTTTTTTATTCCATATGGAAGGGGTTGGGAATTTTTTCAAAAAATAATAGAAATTCTTATGTAAAACAGTTGACTTATATTTTGATATTTGGTACAATAGTAAGGCTGCACAGGTGGCGGATGGGCGAATTGCGCCCTTTCGGACCTAAGGGTTGAGGCGGAAAGTTACTACGGATCGGGTGTCTTTTTCCCGACGGTGAGAGAATTTTCGCGGACAAGTTCCCACAAGGATAGGGAGCGGCCGTCGCTGGCAGCGAGAGCGAACCGTTCGCTCTTTTCTAACCGTTTTTCATACGATACGCACGGCAAAGTGTATCAAACCACTTCCGGTAGCGTTTAACCCTCGTTGGAATCGGGTAGAAACGACGGTAAAAAAAAGGAGAGTTTCTATGAACCAAAAAATCAGAATCAAACTGAGAGCTTACGATCACACGCTGGTTGATCAGTCCGCAGAACGCATCGTAGACGTGGTAAGAAAGTCCGGCACCAAGGTTTCCGGCCCCATTCCCATTCCTACCGAGCGCGAAATCGTTACCATTCTTCGCTCGCCCCACAAGTACAAGGATAGCCGCGAGCAGTTCGAATTAAAAACGCACAAGCGTCTGATCGACATCTATTCCCCCACGGCAAAAACGGTAGACAGCTTAATGAAGCTTGACCTGCCCGCCGGCGTTGATATCAAAATCAAGCTGTAAAGCAAAAATAAATAAGGAGATGAACTTTATCTATGAATAAAGCAATCATTGGAAGAAAGCTTGGCATGAGCCAGTACTTCACCGCAGAGGGCGTAGCAATCCCCGTAACGGTGGTTGAAGCAGGTCCTTGCCCGATCGTTGCAGTGAAGACGGTCGAAAACGACGGCTACCAGGCCGTAGTGCTGGGCTTCGGCGGCATCAAAGCAAGCCGCGTAAACAAGCCCGATGCAGGTCAGTTCAAGAAGGCGAACGTAACGCCCGTAAGAACGCTCAAGGAATTCCGCTTGAATGACGTCAGCGGCATGGAAGTTGGCAAGAACGTAGACTGCACCGTATTCAGCGAAGGCGACGTTATCGACGTAACGGGCACCACGCGCGGTCGCGGCTACACCGGCCCCATCTACAGATGGAATCAGCACATCCTGAAGAAGACCCACGGTACCGGTCCCGTTCACCGTCAGGCAGGTTCGATGGGTGCGAACTCCTCGCCGAGCCGCATCTTCAAAGGCAAAAATCTTGCCGGTCACTACGGTTGTGAACGCGTAACCGTGCTTAACCTCAAGGTCGTTAAGGTAGACGCTGCTCGCGGCGTATTGCTCGTTAAGGGCGCTATCCCCGGTCCTAAGGGTGGTACGATTACCTTACGCGACGCGGTAAAGACGCACAAATAAGGTGAATAAGGAGTACAGAAAATGCCTAGCGTAAAAGTATATAATATTTTGGGCAAGGAAGTCGGCACGATGACTTTAAGCGATGCTCTCTTCGCTTGCGAATATAACGAACCCCTGATTCATCAGGCAGTCGTAGCGCAGCTTGCAAATGCCCGTCAGGGCACCAAGAGCGCACTCACCCGTACGGAAGTGCGTGGCGGCGGCGCTAAGCCCTGGCGTCAGAAGGGCACGGGCAGAGCTCGTCAGGGCTCCATCCGCGCTCCCCAATGGACGAAGGGCGGTGTGGTTTTTGCACCGAAGCCCAGAGATTTCTCCAAGAAGATGAACGTAAAGGCGCGTCGCGGCGCGCTCACCAGCGCACTCTCCTACAAGGTGCAGGCAGGTGAATTCATCGTAGTAGACGAGATCAAACTCAACGAAGTCAAAACCAAAGAGGTTGCAGCTATGCTCAAGAATCTGGGCGTAGAAAGAAGCGCTCTGCTCGTTGTAACCAACGATGCAGACGTAACCAGAGCGGCTCGTAACATCGACCGCCTCACCACCTGCGACGTATCTTTACTCAGCGTTTACGACGTCGTTAAAAACGGCAAAATCGTTATCTCGAAGGCAGCCGTCGAGAAATTCGAGGAGGAACACGCATAATGAGCGCACAGGATATTATCATTAAGCCCGTCCTCACGGAGAAGAGTTATGCGGACATCGCCGCTAAGAAATACTACTTCATCGTAGCAAAGGGCGCAAATAAAACGGAAATCAAACGTGCGGTAGAAGAGCTTTTTGAGGTTAAGGTTGCATCGGTTAACACCTGCAACTACGACGGTAAGCTCAAACGCATGGGCAGAAACGAAGGTATGACCCCTTCGTACAAGAAGGCAATCGTGCAGTTAACCAAGGAAAGCAAGCCCATCGCCTTCTTCGAAAGCTTGTCTTAATGGGAGGGTTTACAAATGGCGTTAAAGAGATATAAACCGACTTCGGCAGCCAGACGTTTTATGTCGGTGCCCGATTTCGCTGAAATCACCAAGACCACGCCCGAGCGCAGCTTGCTCGCTCCCGTTAAAAAGACGGGCGGCCGCAACGCACAGGGTAAGATCACCGTTCGTCACATCGGCGGCGGCAATCGTCAGAAATACAGAATCATCGACTTCAAGCGCAACAAAGACGGTATCCCCGCTCGCGTTGCTTCCATTGAATACGATCCTAACAGAACGGCTAACATCGCGTTGCTCGTTTATGCAGACGGCGAAAAGAGATACATCCTCGCTCCCGTTGGCTTAAACGTTGGCGATAAGGTTCTTTCCGGTGAGAACGCAGACATCAAGGCAGGCAACTGCTTACCCCTTTCTGCAATTCCCGTTGGTACCGTTATCCACAACATCGAAATGCGCGTTGGTAAGGGCGGCCAGATCGCCCGCGCCGCAGGTATCTCCGCTCAGCTGATGGCAAAAGAGGGCAAGTACGCAACCGTTCGTATGCCTTCCGGCGAAATGCGCTACATTCTCGCTGTTTGCCGCGCAACGATCGGCCAGGTTGGCAACGTAGAGCACGAGATCGTTTCCATCGGTAAAGCAGGCAGAAAGCGTCACATGGGTGTTAAGCCCACCGTACGCGGTGCTGTTATGAACCCCTGCGATCACCCCCATGGCGGCGGCGAAGGAAAATCGCCTGTTGGTCGTCCCGGCCCTGTTACTCCTTGGGGTAAGCCGGCTCTGGGCTACAAGACCAGGAAGAAAAAGAAAGCATCTTCCAGGTTCATCATCAAACGTGTTAACTAATAGGGGAGGCGTACAATGAGCAGAAGTATTAAAAAAGGCCCTTACGTAGAAGAGCGCCTGTACAACAGAATCAAAGCGATGAACGACGCCAACGAAAAGAAGGTCGTTAAAACGTGGTCTCGCGCTTCCACCATCTTCCCCGATTTCGTGGGTCACACGATTGCGGTTCACGACGGCAGAAAGCACGTTCCCGTGTATATCACCGAGGATATGGTAGGCTGCAAGCTTGGTGAGTTTGCCCCCACCAGAACCTTCCGCGGCCACGCAGGCGAGAAATCGTCTTCGCCCAAGAAGTAAGGAGGTTGAAGCATGGCTACCAGAATGAAGGAAAAAGCAGCAAAGCGTCTGCAGAATAAGGACACCCGTCCTATGGCGCAAGCCAAATATATCAGAATGTCGCCCTTCAAGGTGCGTCAGGTAATCGACATCGTTCGTGGCAGAGGCTACAGCGAGGCAGTTGCAATCCTGGCTAACACCCCCAGAGCGGCTGCTCCCGTTGTGAAAAAGCTGATCGAATCGGCTGCTGCAAATGCAGAGCACAACCTGAATATGGTTCGCGAGGACCTGTTCGTTGCAGAAATCTATGCAGATCAGGGTCCCACGTTAAAGCGTATTCAGCCTGTTTCCAAGGGCAGAGCAAACCGCATCTTAAAGCGCACCAGCCACATCAAGGTTATTCTTGATGCGAAGCAGAAGTAAGGGAGGTCATAGTTCAAATGGGTCAGAAAGTAAATCCGCACGGAATTCGTGTAGGCGTTATCAAAGGTTGGGATACCCAGTGGTATGCCGACAAGAAGAACTATTCCGCCTTCGTTAAGCAGGACTACGACGTACGTACCTTTGTTAAAAAGAAATACTACGGCGCAGCTATCTCGCGCATTACCATCGAACGCGTTGCAGACCGTGTGATCGTTAATATGTTCACGGGTCGCCCCGGTGTTCTGATCGGCAAAGAGGGCGCAGGCATCGAGCAGATGAAGGCAGAAATTGCTAAGTTTGTTCCCGGCCGTAAGGTTGTTATCAATGTAAAAGAGGTGCGTCGCATCGATGCAGACGCACAGCTCGTAGCAGAGGGCGTTGCAGCTCAGCTCGAAAAGCGTGCTTCCTTCCGTCGTACGATGAAGCAGGCTATGGGCAAGGCAATGCGTGCCGGTGCTAAGGGTATCAAAATGATGGTCAGCGGCCGTTTAGACGGTGCAGAAATCGCTCGTTGCGAGCACTACCACGAGGGTTCCATTCCTCTTCAGACTCTGCGCGCTGACATCGATTATGGCTTCGCTGAGGCACACACCACCTTTGGTGTAATCGGCGTAAAGTGCTGGGTCTATAATGGCGAAGTAATCGGTAAGGTTACCAAGGAAGGAGGTAAAGCGTAATTATGTTAATGCCGAAAAGAGTTAAAAGACG
>JAFQWR010000153.1 GCA_017407365.1 Clostridia bacterium | reverse complement strand
TACGCAACGTTGATGCATTGCTATAATGATGAAACGACAGTAGTTTTCGACGGTTACAGCAATATTGCTTGGAATGAAATTGCTCCCCGTATGGGTAAAATCGTCGGAAGAATGGATGATTCCGTTGTTATGTATGTAAGTGTTGATGATTGCGTATTAGATGCGGGCGATTTACCGAACAGAACAAATAACGGAAGTATTTTTAATAAATGGCATTATCCGAAGGAGTATATCGGAGCTTGCTGTGATGGCGCTGCCGGACAGATCGTTAACGGTAGTCTAACGGAATATGATTGGGTGCCTGGAGAATAGTACAAGTTTTAAGAATGAAAGCAGTTATGCTTGAAAAAAAGATTGATAATTGAGCTCTGCCCTATCGGCAGGGCTCTTTTTTTTGTATTTGTAAACGGATTTTTATGAGGTAGCCTTGTTTTCTCTTTTCGGCGGAGGCTACACCTTTTACCGCGAAACTGCACCGTAAGTGGGTAAAATCGTTTGTAAATTTGTGCAGAAAGTGGTATAATGATAAAAGGTATTTTATACCTTGTTGCTTTGTGTTTTTTCTTAACAAAGCAAACACCAACCCAGCGTGGAAAGGAAGAAAAATATGAAAATCGTTTTAGACGCTTTTGGTGGCGATCATGCTCCCGAGGAGATCGTTAAGGGTGGGCTTCTGGCTTTACAGGAAGCCGCTGATTTTTCGCTCGTACTTGTTGGTGACGAACAAAAAATCAACGCAATTTTAGCAGAAGAGTCCTACGATAAGGCACGTGTCGAGGTTGTGCACGCACCCGAGGTCATCACCAACGACGATGTGCCCACCGTTGCCATCAAGCAAAAGAAGGAATCCTCCTTAGTGGTTGCCTTCCGATACTTAAAGGAAAACGAGGATGCCGTGGGTATGGTTTCTGCCGGTAGCACGGGTGCCGTGCTTACGGGTGGCTTGTTCCTGTTAGGGCGTATCCGCGGGATCGACCGTCCTGCGCTCTGTCCGCTTCTGCCCACCTTAAAGGGCGGTCAGGTGGCGTTAATCGACTGTGGCGCAAACGTAGACTGCAAGCCGATCAACCTCGTTCAGTGCGGTATGATGGGCTCGGTATATGCAAGGGTGCGCTGTGGGGTAGAAAATCCTCGCGTAGCACTTCTTTCCAACGGCACCGAGGATAAAAAGGGCAATGCCCTCAACAAGGAGGCGTTCCCTCTGCTCAAGGCGTGCAAGAGCATCAACTTCGTTGGCAATATGGAGGCGCGCGAGGCTCTTTCGGGCGATTACGATGTTATCGTAACCGACGGCTTTGCGGGCAATATCCTCTTAAAGGGCATCGAGGGTGCGGCAGGTATGGTCACCAAGATGCTCAAAACGGAAATTTACAGCAAAACACGCTTCAAAATTGCGGCACTCGGCTTAAAGCCCGTTTTCAAAAAGCTGAAAACCACCATGGATTACAACCGTGTGGGCGGCGCCCTGTTTGTGGGCGTGCAGAAGGTTCTGGTAAAGAGCCACGGCTCCAGCAAGCGTGACGCAATTCTTGCAAGCATTCTGCAAACCTTAGAGGTACATAAGCGCGGCATGATTGAAAGCATCAAAGAGGAGCTTGCAAAAATGACAGCAGAGGAGCAGGCATGATATTTGATATGTGCGAGGCGGAGGAGATCATCGGCTATCAATTCCGCAACAAGCAGCTGCTCCGTCAGGCGTTTACCCATTCCTCCTATTCGCACGAAACGGGGGACCCCTCCAACGAAAGGCTGGAGTTTTTGGGTGACGGCGTATTGAAATTTTTGCTTACGGAGCATCTGTATAAAAAGTATCCGAATATGCGCGAGGGAGAGATGACCAAGCTTCGCATTTCGATGGAATGCAAGCACTATCTTTCGGGCGTAATCACAAGGATGGAGCTTTATCCCTATATCCTGTTTGGAGGGGCGGAGCAAAAGGGCAGTGAGCGTGACCGTGTGAAGGAGGACGTTTTTGAGGCAACGGTGGGTGCCATCTATTTAGACGGCGGCATTCTTGCAGCAAAGGCGTTTATCGAGCGCACGGTGCTTTGCGACCTCCCCGAAATCCCCGACTCCCCCGAAAGCGTACCCGTC
>JAFQWR010000152.1 GCA_017407365.1 Clostridia bacterium | reverse complement strand
CGCAGAAGAAGAACATCCGTCTGCTCCGTCTTTCCACGGTGAATGCTCCCGTAAAGGCAGGAAGCTACGATATGAAGAAGGTCTACGGCGGTCTGCTCGTGCAGGGCTACAACGTAGGCGAGGTTATCGACGAAAGCAAGGCAGTAACCGAGGCTGCTCCCACGGCTGCTCAGCTCGACGATATGGTATTTGGCATGAAGGTGGTCAAGCACACCAAATCCAATGCAATTGTTCTTGTTAAAGACGGTGCTACGGTGGGTATCGGCGCAGGTCAGACCAACCGTATCTGGGCTGCTCAGCAGGCAATTGAGCACGCAGGCGAGCGTGCTAAGGGCGCTGTGCTTGCTTCCGACGCATTCTTCCCCTTCAGCGACTGTGTAGACGCCGCAAAGGAGGGTGGCATCGGCGCAATCGTTCAGCCCGGTGGCAGCATCCGCGATCAGGATAGCATCGACGCTTGCAACAAATACGGTATCCCCATGGTGTTTACCGGTAAGCGTCACTTCAAACACTGATAGGTGACTTATATGGATATTTTAGTGATTGGCGGCGGCGGCAGAGAGCACGCCATCGTCAAAAAATTAAGCGAAAGCGAGCGCGTGGGCAAAATTTACTGCGCGCCCGGTAACGCGGGTATTGCAGAGCTTGCCGAATGTGTTGCAATTTCTGCAACGGATATCGATGGAGTGGTGAATTTTGTCACGCAGAATCCCAACATCGGTCTGACCGTTGTTGCCCCCGACGATCCCTTATCTCTCGGTATGGTGGATGCCTTAAACGCCATCGGAAAGCGTGCCTTTGGCCCTGTGAAGGGTGCGGCGCGCATCGAGGCAAGCAAGGCGTTTGCCAAGGATCTGATGAAAAAATACGGCATTCCCACTGCGCAGTATCAGACGTTCAGCGATTATGAAGCCGCAAAGGCGTATTTGAGCGAATGCCGCATTCCCGTGGTGCTGAAGGCAGACGGTCTTGCTCTTGGCAAGGGTGTGCTGATCTGTAACACCAGAGAGGAGGCATTAGAGGGTATTGCCGACATGATGCAGGAAAAGCGCTTCGGCTCTGCGGGAAGCACCGTGGTTATCGAGGAGTTTTTAACGGGCAGAGAGGTTTCCGTTCTTGCGTTTACCGACGGAAAGACGGTTCTTCCCATGCTTCCCTCGCAGGATCATAAGCGTGCATACGACAACGATCAGGGTCTGAATACGGGCGGTATGGGTACCTTTTGCCCCTCGCCCTATTTCACCAAGGAAATGCAGGAGGAATGCATGCGCACCATCTTCCAGCCCACGGTGGATGCTATGGCAAAGGAGGGTGTACCCTTTAAGGGCGTGCTGTATTTCGGTCTGATGATGACGCCCGACGGGGTAAAGGTCATCGAGTATAACGCACGCTTTGGCGATCCCGAAACGCAGGTGGTTCTGCCCCTTTTAACGAACGATCTTCTTTCTGTATTCGAGGCTTGCATCGACGGTACGCTCGATACGGTAACGCTCGAATGGAAGGATGCTGCGGCAGTATGCGTAATTATGGCAAGCGGCGGCTATCCCGAATCCTATCAGAAGGGCTACCCTATCACCATCGGTGCATTAGAGCAGAACGTGGTTATTTATCACGCAGGCACGGCGTTTAAGGATGGCAAGCTTGTCACAGCGGGTGGCAGAGTGTTAGGTGTCACCGCTATCGACAGCGACCTTGTCTCCGCACGGGAAAAGGCGTACCGTAACCTGTCCGCCGTTTCGTTTGAAAAAGCACATTACCGTACCGATATCGGTAAAAAATAAAGAGGAATCCGTATGATTTACAGACTTTATGTAGAAAAGAAAGCCGGTCTTGCCGTGCAAGCCGAAAAGCTGAAGGCAGACTTAAAAGAGGTGCTTTCCATCAGCGCAGACAGCGCACGCGTGTTTATCCGCTACGACGTAGAGGGAATGACGGCGGAGGATTTTGAAAAGGCGGTAGGCACCGTTTTTTCTGAGCCCCCCGTAGACAATGTCTACCGCGAGGAGCTGCCCGATGTAGGCGACCTCTCGGTATTTGCAGTAGAGTATCTGCCCGGTCAGTACGACCAGCGCGCAGATTCTGCCGCTCAGTGCGTGCAGCTGCTGACCAAAAAGCAACGCCCCCTGATTCGTTGTGCTACCGTATACGCCATCGGCGTAAGTGGTGCAGAGCTGGATGCTGTTAAGCACTTCCTGATCAATCCCGTGGAATCCCGCGAGGCATCTCTGGTAAAGCCCGAAACGCTCGCTCTTGCAGTGGGTGCGCCCAAGGATGTTCCTGTTATTGAGGGATTCATCGCTTATACCGACGGGGAAATCGCCGCATATCATAAGGAAATCGGCTTTGCAATGTCGGTTGCAGACCTTTGCTTTGTGCGCGATCACTTCAAAAAGGAGGGCCGTGACCCCTACGAAACGGAGCTGAAGGTGCTGGATACCTATTGGTCTGACCATTGCCGTCACACCACCT
>JAFQWR010000151.1 GCA_017407365.1 Clostridia bacterium | reverse complement strand
TGTCTGCGCTTATAGCAAAGATAATCCACTGCCTTTTTCCAGTTGCTTTCGGTAAAAAGGTCAGAAACAATCACGGTCAGACCGTTGTTCGTGCCGGTGTCAGGGCAGCTTTTTACGCACTTTTCGATATCGGCATCCTCCTCAAAGGGAAGCTGCTCGAAGCCGCTGATTGCACGGTAGAACGCCGTTTTGCCGACGATTGTACCAAAGGGATTTTCAGACATCTCGCCACGCATGAAATTGAAGGAAACCTTATCCATGTTCTGTACCGACAAAAAACCCAAAGCAGCCGCCGTAGCTAACGCATACGAAGACTTGTTCGGGTTTTCCTTACCCATAGAGCCGGAGCAATCCAGAAAGATCTGAACCTGCATCTGCCTCTCGTCGGTAAACAATTTAAGATAATATTTTTCGAAGCGACTGTATAGGTTCCAATCGATTCTGCGGATATCGTCACCCAGCTGATACTCTCTGAAATCGGCAAATTCCACCGTTTGTCCGTAAGTAGAAACCAGATGCTTTCCGCCAAAATAACCGGTGAGGTTAGATCTTAAATTTAAGGATAAGGTTTCTAAACGGGCAAAAAACTTGTCGTTTAAATACGAAACACTCATCTTAACTTACCGCAACTGCCTTGCGGCACTCCTTACTTCTTATATTTGGGGTTGCTCTTTACCTCGTCAACGATCATCTTAATGATATCGTCAGCGGACATACGCTCTGCAATTGCCTCGAAGGTGAGCTTCATACGGTGACGGAGAACGGGGAACGCAAGCTCCTCGATATCGCTGAACGCAACGTTGTATCTGCCCTTGATCAGCGCAAGAACCTTAGCGGCAGAAATCAGAGCCTGACCTGCACGGGGGGATGCGCCAAGGCGTACGTATTTTTTAGCAGCCTCGGTTGCGCATTCGCTGTCGGGGTGGGTAGCGGAAGTCATAATCATAGCATAACGCAGAACCTCGTTTGCAACGGGGATCTGGTTTGCGGTTTCTCTCATACGGAGGAGCTCCTCGCCCGTACAAGCACATTCCGCAACCTCTTCCATCGTCTTCTGCGTCATATCAACGATCTGCATCAGCTCTTCTAAGCTGGGGTTGGGAACCAGGAGCTTGAACATAAAGCGGTCCATCTGTGCCTCGGGGAGGGGATAGGTACCGTCCTGCTCGATGGGGTTCTGCGTTGCAAGCACGAAGAAGGGCTCCTGCAGCTTGCGCGAAACACCCATAACCGTTACGGTGTGCTCCTGCATGGCTTCCAAAAGAGCGGATTGCGTTTTGGGGGTAGCACGGTTGATTTCGTCGGCAAGAATGATGTTACTGAAGATGGGACCGGGCTGGAACTTGAACGAGGAATTACCCTCTTCGTCCTTAACGATGATGTTGGTACCGGTTACGTCCGCAGGCATCAAGTCGGGCGTAAACTGGATACGGGAGAAGGGAAGGTCGAAAACTCTGCCAAGGGTACGTACAAGACGGGTTTTACCTACACCGGGAACACCCTCTAAAAGCACGTTACCACCTGCGATCATAGCAATGATCGTGCCCTCTACTACCTCTTTCTGCCCGATAACGTCACGGGAGACCTGCTCAAAAATGTTACCGCACTGCTTACAAAACTGTGCAATGTCTTTTTCAGTTGCCATAATGATTTTTTCCTCTATTTTTTCTAATGTTTTTTCTGTTTTTTTAGGCTCTGACGCCCGCATGAATACGACCTGAAAGCAACAGATCACAATCAAAACAAAGC
>JAFQWR010000150.1 GCA_017407365.1 Clostridia bacterium | reverse complement strand
TGGGCGGCGTTGGCGAAATCGGCAAAAATATGACCTGCCTCGAGTGCGGTGAGGATATCATCGTAATTGACGCAGGTATGACCTTCCCCGGTGAGCAGATGCCGGGCATCGACCTGATTATCCCCGATATCACCTATCTGAAAAACAATCAGCATAGGGTAAGGGGTATCGTATTAACGCACGGTCACGAGGACCATGTGGGCGGTGTTCCGTATTTTCTGAAGGAGCTGAACGTGCCTGTGTTTGGCACGAAGCTCACCCTGATGATTCTGGAAAACAAGCTGAAGGAGCATAAAATCCCCGGAAGCGTTCAGCTGAACACCATCAAGGAGGGTGGCGTACTGCATCTTGGCTGCTTCGAGCTGGAATGCATCAAGGTGAGCCACTCCATTGCGGGTGCGCTTGCCTTTTCCATCACCACTCCGCAGGGCGTGGTGTTTGTTTCGGGCGACTTCAAGGTGGATTACACCCCCATCGACAACCAGGTGATGGACCTTGCACGTATTGGTGAAATCGGCAAAAAGGGTGTGCTTTTGATGCTGTGCGAATCGACCAACGTCGAGCGCCGCGGCTACACCATGAGTGAGCGCACGGTGGGTGCAACCTTTGCAAGGCTGTTTGAGGAAAACAAAACCCGCCGCATCATCATTGCGACCTTTGCTTCTAACGTGCACCGCGTACAGCAGATTCTCGATATTGCCGCACAGTATAAGCGTAAGGTTGCCTTTTCGGGGCGCAGTATGCTGAATATTGCAGAGGCGGCAACCAAAATCGGTGAGCTGAAATACGAAAAGGGCCTTGTAGTGGAAATTGAGCGCATACAAAACTTCCGTGATGACGAGCTTGTTATCGTCTGCACGGGCAGTCAGGGCGAGCCTATGAGTGCGCTTACCCGTATGGCGAGCAACGATTTCAATAAGGTAACCATCGGCGCAAACGATACGGTCATTCTCTCCTCGTCGCCCATTCCCGGCAACGAAAAAATGGTGTACGGCGTCATCAACAATCTGTGCGATATGGGCGCACGGGTCATTTACAATTCCATCACCGAAATTCACGTTTCCGGCCACGCCTGCCAGGAGGAGCTGAAGCTTCTGCATACGCTGGTAAAGCCGAAATATTTCATTCCCGTGCACGGTGAGGCTCGTCACCTCATCTTCCACAAGGATATGGCTGTGCAGCTGGGTATGCCCGAAAGCCACGTGATGATTCCCAATCTGGGTGCGCAGGTAGAATTCACCGCAAAGGGTATGAAGCGCCTGCCCAACGTGCCCTCGGGCGCAATGCTGGTGGACGGCTACGGCATCGACGACGTCAGCTCTGTGGTCTTGCGTGACCGCCGCCATCTTGCTGAGGACGGCATGGTGATTGTAGTGGTGGGCTTTGATGCATATAGCGGGCTCATTACCAGCGGCCCTGAAATCATTTCCAGAGGCTTTAGCTATCAGCAGGAAAACGAGCAATATATCGACGATGCGAAGGCGGTGGTCAGAAACGCCGTTTCGCGCTACGATCTGCGTGATTACAGCTGCTTTGCCGAGGCAAAGCGCAGCATCAGCAAGGAGCTGAAAAACTTCCTCTTCAAAAAAACACACCGCTCGCCCATGATTCTGGTGCTGTTTATCGAATGAGACTACCCGAATTATTGGCGCCTGCCGGTGATATGTCCCGCTTGAAAACAGCGGTGCATTTTGGGGCAGATGCGGTATACTTTGGTGTAAAGGGCCTTTCCCTGCGTGCCTTTGCAGGGAATTTTGACCGTGACGAAGCAGAGGAAGCGTTACGCTATTTACACGAAAGAGGAAAAAAGGGCTACGCCGCCCTGAATATTTATCCGAGGGAGGAGGATTTTCCCTCCGTTATTGAGACGCTTGGTTTTTTGCAGGAGATTGGCGTGGATGCGGTAATCGTCAGCGATCCGGGCGTGATTCGTATGTGCAGGCAATTCCCGGGGCTTAAAATACATCTTTCCACGCAGGCAAACACCCTCAATTCCGAGGCGGCTCTGTTCTGGCGTGATATGGGTGTGGAGCGCATTGTCGCAGGCAGAGAGCTTAGCTTGAATGAGCTTACCGCAATCAAGAGCGCAATGGGAGATACCTGCGGCTTAGAGGTTTTTGCGCACGGTGCTATGTGCGTATCTTATAGTGGCAGATGTCTGCTATCCAATTATCTCACAGGCAGAGACAGCAACCGCGGTGCGTGCGCACAGCCCTGTCGGTGGGAATATACCGTAACCGAGACGCAAAGCGGCAAAAGCCTTTTGTGCGAGGAGGATGCGCGCGGCACCTATCTTTTCAACAGCCGCGACCTTTGCACGGTGGAGATTCTGCCTGCGCTTGTTGCCACGGGTGTGGACAGCTTAAAGATTGAGGGCAGAATGAAAACGGAGTTTTACGTGGCTACCGTGGTGGGTGCTTACCGCAAGGCGTTGGATTCCCTGCAAAACGGAGTGTATAACCCTGCGCCCTACCTTGCCGAGCTTGAAAAGGCGTCGCACCGCCCCTATAATGCCTCCTTCCTTCTGCACGACCGCTCTTCGTCCGAATGCACCGAAAGTGCGCAAAACACGCAAAAAAGTGAGTTTATTGCCGCAATTCTTGGCTACGATGAGGCGCGCGGCGCACTGCTGTTAGAGCAACGCAACCGCTTCTACGTGGGGGATACCTTAGAGCTTCTTGCACCCGGTGAACGCTTTAATCAAAGCTTTACGGTGGAGGAAATGTGGGATGAAGAGGGGAATCCCGTCACCGATGCCAAGCTTGTAAGGCAAAGGCTGTACGTAAAATGCCCCTTCCGTGGGGAGCCCTTAGAAATGCTCAGGAGGGTAAAGGTATGACACCGGAGCAAAAGCTGATTGATCTTCGCGCTTACGCCGAGCAAAACGACGTGCCGATTTTAACGCCGGAGGCAGAAAACGTTTTTATCGCCATGCTGAAGGCGAGCGGAGCAAAGCGCATATTAGAGGTGGGCACGGCAATTGGGTATTCGGGTACGGTATCGTTGCTTGTCACCGAGGACAGCCATCTGTTTACCATCGAAATCGATGAGGAGCGTGCAGAGATGGCACGCAAGACCTTTGCCGATTTTGAGCTGACGCCGCGCGTTACACAGTTCATCGGGGATGCAGGGGATATTCTGCAAAAG
>JAFQWR010000149.1 GCA_017407365.1 Clostridia bacterium | reverse complement strand
TGTTTTCTGCCGCAAGAAGCTCTACCTCCTTCAGCATATCGGTGATGCGCCTGCTCCTCTCCTCCCTATCGGGCATCACACCTTTAAGCACAAAATCAAGATTCTGCCGCACGGTAAGATTGGGCAAAAGGCGGCTATCCTGAAACAGATAGGAGATGCGCTCCGGTCCGTTTTCGATACTGCCACCGTATTCCGTAAGATTGGCAATTGCCTGCAAAAGCGTGCTTTTTCCTACCCCCGACTCACCGAGAAGCGCGGTTATTTTTCCCTCTTCAAAGCGCAGGGAAACACCGTTTAACACAACCTCTTCCCCAAACGCCTTAAAAACGCCGTTCAACTGAATCATAGCGGAAACCTCACTGTTTTTTTGATCAGCCTGACCGCAAGCTCAAACAGATAGCTAAGCAGAACCGCCGCCACAGTATACGCCAGAAGCCCTGCCGTATCCAGATGGTATTTGGAAATCTGCATCAGAAGCCCAAGGCTCTCGCCCGTTTGCGCCAACGCCTCTGCCGCAACCGTGAGCTTTACACCGAAGGTAAGTGCGGAAAGCGCATCGGTAAACAGCGAGCGAAGCACGGCAGGAAAATACAGATAAACGATTCTATCTCTTTTGCTTACTCCGTACACCCGCGCCATCTCAATAAGCTGAGGGTCCACCCCCGTTAATGCATCGTAAAAGCCCACGTACATCATGGGAAACAGCACCAAAAAGGTGATCAGAATGGGGCTTTTGGTGGAGGACAGCCAGATGAGCGAAAGCAGAATTACACTCATTGTGGGCAGGGCGCGCAGAATCACAACAAACGGATACACCATTTTGTGAACCGCAGGCACAAGCACACCGATTATACTGCACAGAAGAGCAACACAAAAGGATATCCCAAAGGCAATCAGTGAGCGCAACACGGTACCGAAAAAGGCACCCCAGAACTCCGCCTCAGCAAACAACGCAAAAAAGCGTGTAAAGGTTGCAATCGGCGTGGGCAAAATCAGCTCAATGTTATAAATACTTGCCCCAATCTGCCAGATCAGCAGAAAAATGAGTAAGGATACAACAGGAAACGCAATATCCAATACTGTTTTTTTTACAGCGCCCTTCATGCAAAGAATGCGTCATCAGGCAGCTGATTGCCTACGAGCGCAGGTTGGAAATCGTACAGAATCTGCAGATACTCCATCACCGTCTGTTTTGCCTCCTTGGCAGGCACGCATACGATATTGCATCTTGCAATTACATTCTCATTCAGCACCGATACGTTCAAGGTAGTGCCCATAGCCGTCATTGCCTCGCCTGCCGCTGCGGCATTGGTTTTTACCCATTCTGCACTTTCTGCCGCTTTTTCAAGGAAGGTCTTGGTAAAATAGGGGCGCTCTCTGATGACGTTTTCACGCATGACCATACAAGCCTGAGGGAAAGCCGTTTTTTTACCGGTGACACGCATCCATTCCTCCTGCATATTGAATACGGTGGTTGCGCCTGTTTTAGCCGTTGCCTGCGTTGCGGCAGGCTCGCCCAGCACACCGTAAAGTTCATTGCCCTTTGCCTTCGCCTGCGCCAGCATTCCGATCAGCTCGGAGCCCTGGCTGACGTAGCGCAGGGTAACCTTATCTGCGGAAACACCCTCAGCATCCTCTACGTAGGCAATGCCCTGCTGATTGAGAAGGTAACGAAGGGTAAGGTCGGGCGTTGCACCTCTACCGATATTGTAAACCACCTTACCGACAAGCTCCTCCATCGAGGAAACGGTGCCGTTGATGCCAACCATGTATAAAAGCCCGTAGTTGGTGAGCGAAACCATACGGATATTCACGCCCTGCGCATACAGCTTTGCCGCAAGATTCACGGGCATGATTGCTACGTCAGCAGCATTTTGCAGTATTTTTTCCGTGATGCCCGTGGCGCCGTTTGCCAAGGCGTATTCCACCTGCACCTTACCGAAATCGGGTTTTTCTGCATACAGCTCAGAAAGCGCCAATGCAGTTGCGCCGTCGGGAGCAACAACGTAGAGCGTATCGTTTTCGCGGGACTGACATCCGGCAAACGAAAAAGCAAGAGTTAAAGCCAAAAGTAAAAGTAATAATTTTTTCATACGGTATTTCTCCTTAAAAATTTTCTTACGAAAGTGCCACGTCGGTTACAGCCGTTTTCGCTTTGACGGAAGGGATTCTGCCAAGCTTGCCCGTAAGTGCGGAAAGCGATTCGTTTGAGCCACGGACAATCAGACTGATGACGGATGCACCCGTTCCCTGATCGGGAATACCCATACGCCCAAGAATAACGTCTGCAAATTGCGAAAGGATATTCTGCACCTCAGCCGCTTTGCTGCGGTCTGTTATGACAATACCGATAACGCCAAACTTCATACCGTTTTACCTCACTTCGTTTTCGCTAAAACAAAAACACCGCTTCCGAAAAGGAAACGGTGCAATTTTCCGTAAAAATTCATTGGTTGAAGCACGCACAAAAAAGTGCGCAAATCAAAAAAATGAAGCCTTGCCGCACTGCCCCGAAAAAGACCGGGCAACCGGGAAAACCTTAGGAAATAAAGCACTTACCTCTCCGAACGTGTCATCGATTCAGTAACCTTATTATACCATATTTTCCCCGCCTTGTAAAGCATTTTCATACTGCTATTTTTCAGGCAGACGGCTTTTTGCATTTCAATGGCTTACACGGTAATTACATACACGTTTTCGGGGTCAATTGCCGCCTGCTCAAATACAACGGTATAGATAATGGCAGAATCCTGCGCGGTGAGCGACTGAGCCTTGACCATAACGTTACAGTTTTCGCTCTGCGAGCCGAGGGAAACCACAACGTCCTCGTAGCCCTTGGCAAGCAACAGGCTTTCCAGCTCCATCTCCATTTCCATACGCTTTACAATGGCAAGCTTTTCTGCCATAGCCTGCTCACGGCTTTCGGCGTATTCTGCGGAGGTGGTCGCAAGAATCTCCTCTAAAATGAGCAGCTCTGCACTGCGGGTAGACTGACGGTTGGTGCGATAGCCCGTGAAGAAGCTGGTGGAGGCAAACACGGCAGAAGCATCGTCCTCATCGCCGTCGTTTGCTTTGACATTGATAAAGTAGTTCAGCACGGCGGTAGCCACTAAAAGCACGAACATACCGGCTAAAATAAGAGCCTTCTTTTTTCTTGTTAACATAACGCAATCCTCCCTGCGATTTGGTTTGTACTGTTTTATTTTATGAGCGTAGCCTTTTGATTATGACGGTTGCATGGTAAAAACCTGAACGGCATCTACCGACACCCCCGTCAGCGTTGCAACCGCACGAAGCAGATTCACCTTTACCGTGGCGTTTTCCGCACCCTCCGCCACCACGATCACCCCCTTGATACGGGGCTGTATTTCACGCAGAATCATCGGCTTACCGCCCACAGTAAGCACGGTTGTAACCGAGCGATCCCCCTCTGTTTCCGTTTTTACGGCAGGTACAATTTCCACTCCGCTTTCCAGATGCACCATCACCCGCACCCGTCCTGCTCCCGTCACAGACGAAAGCGTTTGCGCAAGCCTTTTTTCCAGCGCCTCCGTGTATTGCAAAAGAGCATCCGCGCTCTCCTCTTCCCCCTCGTTTTCTGTGAAATTCCCCAAAAAAATCAGCAGAATTACAGCAAGGAACACGGCAAGTATCACCCATTCCACGTGCTTTATTTTGGCAAACCGTGCCAAAAAGCCCTTCTTTTCTCCCTCAGCCATAGCGTATCAACTCCTTTTCTACCGAAAGCGCCTGCGCAATATAGGCAGTAATTTCCTCCTTTTCCGTATGCGCAGTTCGCACTACAATCTCCGCAAACAGCAAATGCGATTCTCCCGCCGCCGCAGAAAGCGTTATTTCCGTGTGATAGCCCAGCGCACTGAGCTCCTTTTCCAATGCATCTGCACGCACATCCGCACGGCTTTGATGAATGATATCCAAAAAATCCCCGTCCGTTTGATACACGCCGTCCTCTCCCATCAGCATATCCCAGCTGATTTCCTGTCGGAAAAGGGAGGGAAGCGGAGCGATAATCACAAACATACACACAACGGCAAGCACGCCTCTTACATAACGTGCCATTTCGCCGTCCGGCATCAGGATTTCAAGAGCGTGCATCAACACCACCGCTCCTGCCACCGTTACAATCCATTCCGAAAGCACACTCATACACTACCCCAACGCCGCATTAGAGGATACGATAAACAGCATAACAATCAAAAAAAACATCATAGCGATTCCTACAATTACCGCAATCAACAAAGAAAGATTGTTTGCCACCGTGCTGATAAAGCTTGCAATTTTACTATCGCTGAGAGGCTCACAAATACCCGCGGTGAGCTTTAAGGAAAGCGAAAACACAGCAATACGCAAAACGGGTATAATTACAATGCAAAGCACAAGAATCAGTCCAAACACACCTACCGCATTTTTTATCAACACACAGCTGCCTAAAATCAGGTCAAAGCCCTCGCGGATATAGCCGCCAACGATGGGAATGGAATTTCCGATTGCGTATTTTGCCGCACGCACCGTTATGCCGTCGTAGCTCGCCGCAGAGATTCCCTGCACCGAAAGAAAAGCAAAAAACACCGTAAAGCAAATGCCGTTTACCCAAAGCGCTGTGCTTTTGCAAAAATCAATCATCTTGGATAGACTCAACGCACCCGAGAGGTTTGACACCACCGACAGCACGGTGACGGTTACAAACAGCGGAAGCACCACGGCGCAAAGCACCTCGCAAACGCCCTCGCTCAGCACGGCAGATAGCGGCTGAAACAGCTTGCCGCTCGTAGCTCCGCCCGCCGCCGTCATCAGGGTAAGCACAAGAGGAAACAGCACGTGCATCAGCTTGCGCATCAGCTCCACCGTACGCTGTGTCATTTTTGTAAGCGGAACAAGCAGGCTGATTACCACAAGCACGATGGCAAGGTAGCACACAAAATGCACCGTCTGACCTGTAGCACGTGCAAGAAATCTGCTTTTGATGCCCGTCAGTATCCCCGAAAGCAGAGCAATGATTATCACGCTGACGAGCATAGGCACAAAGGCAAGCACCTCTCCGCCCAGATACGAAAGCAAGGCAGAAATAAAGGCGTTGCCGTCCAGACCTCCGCCATTGGTAATTTCCAGCACAATTTCCGCAAAGCCTTTGCTTTGAAACAAGCCTGCCGTGTTATCATCCAGCTCCTGCAAAAATTCGTCAAATAAGGAATAATCCAACGCCTCGAGCTGAGAGGCAATCTCCTCCTGCAACTGCTCCTCTGCTGAAGCGCCGCAAAAAAGGGGAAGCACCGCAAAAAGCAAAACCGCCGCAATATATAGCCTTTTTTTCATTGCACCAACCCCACAATAATGGAAATAACAGAGCGCAGAAGCGGAAGGCTGATTACCATGATCAGCACCTTTCCGCCAAACTGAATTTTATCGGCAATGCTTTTATTTCCGCTGTCCTCACAGACGCTGGACGAAAACTCGGTAATGTAGCCGATTCCCACTATTTTCAGCACCGCTCCGATCACCCCGCGATCAATGCCCGTACCGTCAATCAGCTCCTGAAAAAGAGAGAACGCCTCGGTAACGTAGCCCACGGTATACAGCAGCAGAATCACCCCTGCCGTAAGACTGAGCAACAGCGCAACGTCAGGCTTGTACTGCCGTAGCGACAGAGCAAGAAGAGAAGCCACCACCCCAATCAGACAAATCTTTGCAATTTCCATATCAATACAGCGAGAACAACGCCTTCAACGTTTCAAACAAGCTACCCACCATATCCACCACAAGCGTCAACACAATCACAAGCGCCGCTAATCCGGTGAGGGTGGCAAGCTCCTCTCTCTCCGCCTTTTTCAGTAGCTGACAGCATACGGCTGTGAGAATACCGATAGCCGCTATTTTGAAAATCACCTCTACTTCCATAGTCCCTCACAGCAATAAAATCAAAAGCAGGACACCAACGGCAATGCCAAGCTTTGTGTAAAGCGCTCCGTATTTTTTCTTTGCCTCCGTTGCCTCCGCATAGAAGGCGTTAAAAACCCCTTCGTAATGC
>JAFQWR010000148.1 GCA_017407365.1 Clostridia bacterium | reverse complement strand
GCCGTGCAAAAGAGGCCGCTGAGCGTAAGCGTAAGGAGGATGAGGAGCGCAAGGCAAGAGAGGCCGCCGAGCTTAAGCGCAAGGAAGAAGAGGAAAGAAGAAGAGCAGGGGCCGCCGCTGTTTTGGGTGTTGAGGTAAAAAGTCCGTTGGCTGCTGCCGCAGACAAAAAGAAGAAGAGAGAAGAAAAAAGAGAGGCAAAAAAAGCCGCTGCCGCCGCTGAAGCCGCAAGAAAGGCAAAGGAAAGAGCAGAGATTAAAGCAGAGATGAAGCGCCGCTTAAAAACGGTGGGTTATATTTTAACCGCTCTCATCGGCATTGCCTCTGTCATCGTATTTTTACTTTTCTTTATGTTATAAAGGAGAAAACCGATGGGTAAAAGTAATAGTAAAATCAATTATCAAGAGCTTATCAAAACCTATACAAGGGAATACAAGGCGTATCTGAACAAGGTTTTTGTATGCGTGTATGATACCGTGTACGTGTATCAGCCCGGGTTGACCGTTTGCAATATGCTCAAAGTGCTTGGTATCCTCGAAGACACGTTGGAACGCTCGGATCTCTACAGACATGCCGCACGGATTTCTCAAGGCAGAATCGCTGCGGACGGATTTGGTACGGACAGAGATGCCTGTATGAAGGCAATGGAGGACTATCCTCTGCATCCCTTTCCCAGCAGAGAGGCATACACATGCTTTGAAGATTCCGTTCTTTCCTGCGATAAGCTTGCAAAGGTGTTCAAGGAAAAGCTGACGGAAAAATTAAAGGTGTTCCGTTGTGAGGACGCAGATGAGGCAAGGCGTCTTTGGGCGGTATATACCGTATTGCAATTTTTGAAGGAGAACTACGCCGAGGAAGTTTTAAGAGATTACCCGGCTATGAAAACGGTTATGGATATGACAAAGGAAGAAGCAACCAAGGTTGCTGATGCAGCAAAGGCAGAAAGCTTAGATGCCGTTTCCTCGAAGAAGGATGTTGCGTCAGAGGCACCGAAGCCTGAGAAGAAGGGCAATCCCGTTGACGTTGATAAGGCAATGGATATCAACGAGGGCGAGGGCGGGAAAAAGAGCCCCACAAAGCAGGCGCAGGGCGTGCAGAAGCATGTTGCCAAGGCACAGATTGCCGAGGAGCCTGCAAAGCAGCCCGAGCAAAAGCAGGCAGAGCAGCCCGTGCTGAAATATCTGCAATACGACGGCGTATGCGTCTACGACGATACGGGTAAGATTTACGATCTGAATGGCGTCAGCGGCATCGAGGGCGCAAAGTATCAGGCAAAGGATTGCGCTCTGCTTACCGCAGGCGAGCTTTGCACGCTTTCGAGGAGCATCGAGGGCAGCATCACGCTTGCCAAGCTGCAAAAGCTTGGTTATGTAGCAAAAAACGCCAAGTATTTTGCTGTTGTAGCAGGCGGAAGGGTAGATTGCGCCGTTTCGGCAGAGGTCAACGAGGCTTCCCCCGAGGCTTGCTGTATGCTTGCCGCTATGGGCGGAAAGCTGGTAAAGGTACAATAATGACAATCAGGAGCTGTCACGGTTTTGTGGCGGCTCTTTTTGATTCCCTTTGGCGCATCCAAAGCGGAGAAGGGGTTGGCAGATGCTTCATGTTGTATATGTCGGGGCAGAAAACAGCGCAAAACGCCTTATGTCCCTTGCCTGTCGGGCAGTAGAGAAAGCGCCATGCAACAGCGAAAAAAAACGGCATCTCCCACAAATGGGAAAAGCCGTTAGTCATAAAATATGCCGCTTAAAATCAGTTACCAATCCTCACGGATGTATTTGGAGGGCTGTTTGACGTCGTCGTAGAAAGCCTCGTATGCCTCGCGCTCCGTCATTTTTCTGCTCTCGCTGAAATCCTGTTGCTCGTAGGCGTCCTCGTCTGAGGTTTCGGCAAGGCGCATCAGCTTCAATTTATCCATAAATGCTCCTCTTAGCTTTGTTTTTTATTATTGTAGCAGGTATTCAAAAATTAAGCAAGCTTTTTTTGCAGGAAGATGCCGTGAAGCAGTAAAAAAAAGTTGTAAAATTACCCAAAATATGCTAAACTATACCATTATAAACGAAAGCCACAGGAGGTCGAAAGCGTGTCTACCGGTAAAATCATTGCGAAAACAGCGGCAATCACAGCGGCTGCCTTTATCGGCGTGCTGCTCATTGTTGCCATCGTGCTTTCCGTCTGCTGTCCTGTGGTGCTTTCTGACGTAGGAGATAGCCTCGGCATCCCCTTCGCGGCGATCGGGTATTTAGAGCGGTCGTATATGAATACGCAGGATATCAACGAGCTCGGTGAGCTCGTAGAGCGTTGTATCAAGTATGAAAAGCATAAAAAAACGGTGCGCTACGGCGAAACGCTGGTAGGGCATCAGTATTTTGCTGATTTTTGTGCGCATCAGGATAGCGTGCTTGCCTCCGTTACGGATGGCTCCTACCGTGTGTATATCACGGGCAACTACGTAGATGCACTCTACGAAACGGGCAGAAGAGAGTACGCTCTTACCTTTGCGTGGGGCGAAATCTTAAAGCAACGCGAAAAGGGCATATACTATGCCAAGCAAAACACCATGCGCTATCTTGTTTCCGCCTTTTCGTCCAACGGCGAAAGAGATGGGATATCCTCGCAGCTGATCGGTTATTTAGAGGGAGATCTTCTGCCTCAGCTTACCGCAGTCTATTCAGGCGACGCTACCAAAAAAGAACAGCTTTCTGCTCTTTACGTGGATCTTTACGAGATCTACCGTGCGCTCTTTAACGAGCAGAAGATGCAGGAATATCAGTCCTTATACGATAGTCTGGGCTGAATAAAGGGTAACGGAGATTTTTATGATAGACAAGGCAACACAAATGAACGACCGTATCCGCTCGCTTGAGCGTGTGGTGGTGTCGTTTTCGGGCAGCGCAGACAGTACGCTTCTTTTAAGGCTGGCTACCGATATTCTTGGCAAGGAAAACGTCATCGGCGTTTTTGCGGAATCCCCCTTCATCAGCGAGGCAGACAGGGCCTTTGTCCGCGATTTTCAGGGCGTTTTCGAGGTGCATATTCTGCCGGTCAATACCCTGACGGGTAGCGTTTTGGTAAACGGCAAGGACCGTTGCGCTGAGTGTAAAACCATGCTGTTTTCGGCAGTGCGCGATTATGCAAAGTCGCTGGGCGTGTTTCACGTGATAGACGGCTACCATTGCGGTGACGTCACCGAAAACTCCACAGGGCTTGCCATTGCAGACGCTATGGGCTTTGGACATCCCTTTATTGAGGCGGCTATGTTCAAGCAGGATATCGAGCAGCTTGCCAAAATGCACGGATACCCAAGACAGCAGCGCAGGAATCTTTGCTACGCAAGGCACATTGCATTCGGTGAGTTTATCACGGGCGAAAAGCTTGCGGTGGTATCGCAGGTGAGCAACGTGCTTCTTCGCTACGGTGCCGACCCCGAGCGTATGATGCTCGAAAAGGGCACGGTTACCATTCAGCTCTCCGTGCCGATGGACGATGTCCGTTTAGAGGCATTCCTGGGTGAGCTGGATAGCATCAAAAGTGAAGAAAAGCTTACCTTCCACGTAGAGATGGAAGCGTAAATCGGCTTTGCAATATTTTTATTCTGATCTTTTTACTTAAGGAGGAAACTCTTATGAACAACGTTAGACCTGAATCGATGGAACGCATCACAACGATGGCTCTTGCAGAGGCATTTATTGAGGAGCAGATTGCTGAGGTGCGTCAGCAGGTAGGTGACAAGAAGGTGCTGCTCGCACTTTCGGGCGGTGTGGACAGCTCTGTGGTAGCCGCACTTCTCATTAAGGCAATCGGTAAGCAGCTCGTTTGCGTGCACGTCAATCACGGCTTGATGCGCAAGGGCGAAAGCGAGCAGGTTATTGAGGTCTTTGAAAAGGGCCTCGATGCAAACCTCATTTACGTCGATGCTACCGAACGCTTCCTGGGCCTTCTGAAGGGAGTCAGCGACCCTGAGGCAAAGCGCAAAATCATCGGCGG
>JAFQWR010000147.1 GCA_017407365.1 Clostridia bacterium | reverse complement strand
GCCTCTGCCTTCACGGTGATGCCGTGGCCCCAAGCCTCGGAGCTAGCGGAACCGCTGTTCGTTTTCAGCTTGAAGTACAGTAAGTAGGTGTCGCCGTTCTTTACAAAGCGTGCGTATAAGCCGTTGGTGGGCTCCTCGCACCAGCCGTAGCTCTTGTTTTCTGCCGTAGCGTAAAGGATGAAGCCTTCGCCGTCGATTGCCGTTACGTCAACGGTAATTTCGAGGTAATCCTCTACCTCTGCGACGTTTTCGGGAAGCTCGGGCTTAACGGGAGCAGGCTCGTTGCCGTAGTAGGAAGGCGCAGCCGTGGTGCCACCGCCGTTTACGATGGTGAAGTAGGTGTAGCCGCTTTCGTCCTTCACGCTGTCGAATACCGATGCGCTGAAGTGGTCGGTGAAGAAGTTGGTGCCGTTGATTAAGATGTTAGCGGTGCCGTTCTCGTTCTTGCTGACGGAAAGGGTTACCGTGCCTGCCTCTGCCTTCACGGTGATGCCGTGGCCCCAAGCCTCGGAGCCAGCGGAAGCGCTGTTCGTTCTCAGCTTGAAGTACAGTAAATAGGTTTCGCCGTTCTTTACAAAGCGTGCGTATAAGCCGTTAGCAGGCTCCTCGCACCAGCCGTAAGTCTTGTTTTCTGCCGTAGCGTAAACGATGAAGCCTTCGTTGTTGATTGCGGAAACGTCAACCTGAATCTCGAAGAAGTCCTCTACTGCAACTGCGTTTTCGGGCATCTCGGGCTCGGTGGGCTCGGAGGGAGCTGCCTCGGTGGCTACGCTCTTTACAGCCGCGTTGGTGCTGCCGCCGTTTACGATGGAGACGTAGGTTTTGCCGTTGGCATCCTTGATGCTATCAAACTTGGATGCACTGAAGTGGTCGGTGAAGAAGTTGGTGCCGTTGATGAGGATCTGAGCGGTGCCATCCTCGTTTTTGCTGAGAGAAAGCGTAATTTCGCCTGCCTCTGCCTTCACGGTGATGCCGTGGCCCCAAGCCTCGGAGCCAGCGGAAGCGCTGTTCGTTCTCAGCTTGAAGTACAGCAAATAGGTGTCGCCGTTCTTTACAAAGCGTGCGTATAAGCCGTTGGTGGGCTCTTCGCACCAGCCGTAAGACTTATCCTCTGCCGTGGCGTAAAGAATAAATCCTTCGCCATCGATTGCCGTTACGTCAACCGTGACCGAAAGATAATCGGTTACCGTTGCCGTCTCTGCATACGCCTGAGGCGCAGACAGAGCAACAGCAAAGCCACAGAAAACGAAGCACAGCGCCATAAACAGGGTTGCCCATTTTTTTGTGATAGGTTTCATAGTTTTCTCCTTCATATTTTTATTCAACGGTAATGATTACCGCTTGATTCGCAGGAATGGTCACACCGATGGTGGAATATTCGCCGTCGGTGTTGGCAGAGATCGCCTTTACCTCCTCGGTAGCGACGCCCCACATTTTGTACTTGGTGCCCACGCTATGGATCTTGGCATTGACCGTTTGCTTTGCGCCCGTGGTGTTTACAAAGATGTAAGACTTGTTGTCGCCCTTAAAGGCAAACTCGGAGGCGATCACGGTTGCGTTTTTGCTAAGAAGGGTAACACCCTCGGTGTTGAAGCTCTTTACCGCATCCAGAATGCCGTCGATGGCAGACGCTACGGTAGCCTTGTTTTTGAGGCTTGCAAGCAGATTGTTCAGCGTGCCCTGATACTGCGCAGAGGAGGCAAGCACGTTGTCTACGTTCTGCAATACCACGTTTACGCCGCCCTCTGCCGCCTCGATCAGCTTTTCGGCAACGCCCTCTTCAAGCGCATATGCGGTGGGAACGACGATGTTTTTGAACTGCATGCCGGAGGGGGTAACCAGATGACCGTCTTTCACCTCGGATAAGGTGAGGTTGGTGGAATCGAAGATCTCGTAGCCAATCTGATTGGTGAGCATGGTTTTTGCTATCTGCGTGAAGTTGGTGGAGATTGCGTGCATGGTGCTGTTGATGGAATCCTTTCTGCCGTTTTCGGGAATGATTGCATTCACGAACAGGCTTTCGGCAGGATAGTAGAGCGCAGTTTTGGAGGTCTGCACGCCACCCTTTAACAGATAGCCCATTCTGCCGAGCGAGGAGGAGAACAGCTGATGCTCGTGCGCCTCCATGCTGGAGGAGCCGAAGATGCGGAAGTAGGAGCAGAACTCGTTGATGCCGCAGGCATATAACAGCGCCGCGGTGTTGATCTTGCCGTAGACGTCCGCCTTATTGCTGTCGTAATCGTTGGAGATCTCCACGAATACTCTGTTTTCGCCGTTGAAGTGCGCCGCCGAGGAAGCAAGCTTGGGGGTAACTGCCGCCCAGCCAACCGCTACGCTCATGTTGTTGGAGAGGAAGTCGACGCCGGGGATCTGCTGCTTGCTTAAGCTACGCATGATGTTGCCGTTGAAGTAGGGATGATCGTACAGGTTTTCTTCATCGAAGAAGTGACCGCTGAATGCCACGCCGTGCTCCGCGCACCACTCGGCAATGTTGCCCTCGAAGTTGTTGCTCTTAAGCTCGGTGAGCGTTTTGTAGAAATCCCAACGCACACGCTGCGCCACCTCGCTGTCGCCCTCAAAGAGGTATACGGCGTTGTCGAGCAGGCTGTAGCCGCGCGTCTGACGGAAATACTCCTCCATATCCCACGTGTAGTTTGCGGTGGGAAGCAGGGGGATGTTTTCGTCCGGCTCATCCTCTACCGTTACACGGAAGGGAGGGGGATCGAAGTACATACCTGCCATAGCAGGCTCGTCGGTGAAGAACGCCTCGATTTCGTCGCCGAAGTATTCGCCAACGAGATCGTAATATCTTTCGTAGGTGCTTTCGATGAAGGCATCGGAGGCATCCTTATTCAGCATATCCAGCTGCTTGCGGATGGCGTACCAGTTGCCCGTTGCGTGCGTGCCCTCGAAGTAGTTCTTCCGATAGCGGCAAACCACCTCGCCGTTTGCGGTGGGGGTGTATTCGAGCTTGCCGCTAGTCAGCGATGCGGAGATGTCGGTGCCGCCGCTATACAGCGCATTGCCGCCTGCGGTGGGATAGAAGGTTGCCGAAAGCAGAACGTGCTTATAGGGCACCTCAACGGTGAGCTTTTTGCCCTTGGTGGCAGCGTGCTTTTGCACCACAAGACCCTGTGCCTCGTATTCGGGGTAGTCCTCGGTGACCTTACCGCCTGCCGTGCCGCTGGGGTAGCCGTTTTCGTCGTACAGCCAAAGGCGCATACCGTTTTCCACAGCGTACTGCACCGATTCCATAAACATCTCCACAGCCTCCTCGTTGTGCAGATAGTTTCTATCAGAGAAGGGGATGTTGGTGACGATGCCGCCGTAGCCGTAATCCTCGGCAAGCTCTACGATGTACTCGCCGCCTGCGTTGTTTACGATGGGCAGGGGCTTGAAGATGTTCGCGGGGTTCTGATAGCCCTCCTTGGTGAAGGTACGGGTGTAGTAAAGACCTTTGTAATTTTTCATATCGTCTGAGGGGGTGGGGTCACCCGTTTGGTTACACGAGAATAGCATGAGAGCCGTGAGGCAAACGCATACTATTTTCATCAGCTTTTTCATTGTTTTCTCCTTTTACATTTTTTACATTTTGATACCTGCGGAGGTAAGGCCGCGGATATAAAACTTGTTGGCAAAGATGAACAGCAAAATCAGGGGGGAGCTGGAAACCAAATACGCCGCAAACATAACGGGCATATTGGCCGTATATTCGGCGGAGAAGGTTAAAAGAAGTCCCGCGCTTATCGTGAATTTCGTTTCATCCAGAATGATTCTCGGCCAGATGTAATCGTTCCACACGCTTACGATCTGCATAATTGCCACCGTACCCAAAATGGGGGCAGAAAGGGGAAGTGCAACGTACCAGAAGCTTTTCAGCACGCCGCCGCCGTCGATCTGCGCCGCCTCGAACAGCTCGTTGGGAAGAGATGCCATAAAGGACACCAATAAGAACATCGAGCCTACGCACGCACTCGTCCACAGCGGTATGATGAGGGACATCAAGCTGTTTTGCAGACCCATGCTTTTATACAGCAGAAATGCGGGAATCAGCGTGAGTATGGTGGGCACCATCATCAGCGCCATAACCATATAAAAGAAGAAGGTCTTGCCGGGGAAGCGGATCTTGGTGAAGGCGAAGGATGCCATCGATGCAATGAGCAGCATCCCGGGAATGCCCACGCCTGCCACGATCAGCGTGTTGATCAAAAATTTGTATATGGAATCGAATGCCGAAACGAGGTTCTTCCAGCGAAGGGGCAGGGTGGGAAACCACCGCGTGCTTTCGTAGGTGAGATCCGTTTTGAAGGAATTCCAAAGCGCCATAGCGAGCGGATACAGCATCAGCACAAGGGTGAACACGATGACTGCAACAAGAAGGATCTGCGCAAAATGCACCTTTCTTTTTCTCTGTTCCATCAGAATACCCCCTGCTGTTTTTTCATTCCGCCGATGTCCATAAACTTGAACATAAAGGCAGAAAGCACGAACGTTGCCGCAAACAGAATGACGCCGATGGTTGCCGCATAGCCCATGTTATCCTGCGCAAAGGCAAGCTTATACAGGTAGTAGCCGGGCACGTAGGTTGCGTACCCCGGGCCGCCGTCGGTGATGGTGTATTGCACGCCGTAATCCTGCAAGCCACCGATGATGCCGAAGATCAAGAAGTATTTGATCTGACCGGTGAGCATGGGAAGGTCGATGCTGAAAATTCTGCGCATCGTGCTTGCGCCGTCTAATCTTGCCGCCTCGATGACCTCGGAGGAGATCTCGTTCAGACCCGCCGTGTAGATCAGCACGGAGGTGCCGCCCACCCACGGGAAGCCGATGAAGATGATGGAAAACAGCACGAGCGAATCGTCGCCGAGCGCACCCAGCCAATCCAGCACGGCATCCTTTTCCACAAAGCCAAACAGCTTTACAATATCCGTTAAAAGACCGTCCACCGAAAGCAGGTTGCGCCAGATGAGCATGCTCACCACGCCGGGCGCTACGATGGGGATCAGGGTAAGCACACGGAACGCGCCCGCAAGCTTATCGTTTTTTACTGCGAAGATCAGCTCCGCCATGATAAGGGGAGCAATGATGCTGATGAGCAGCTTGGGGATCATGATCTTGAACATGGTTCCTATGCTGTCAAGAAAGATCTCGTCCTTCATCAGCTTTACAAAGTTTTCCACGCCCACAAATTCAGACACGGTGCTGGTTTTGTTGAAGAAGGAAAGCACCAGACCGGACACGGAGGGGTAGTAGCTGAATACCAATAGCCCTAAAATGAGGGGCGCGATCATGATATAGCCCCACCTTCCGCGCTTGATCGCCTGCCAGAGGGCGACCTTATCCGTTTTTTTACGTACCGTCATGCGTCCTCCTTTTCCACCAGCTCCAACGTTACCGAAACGGTGGCATTCACCTCGAATACCAGCGAGTTGCTTTCGTCAATCACCTTGATGGTAACGGGAGCGGCAGGCATAAAGCGGTTGGCAGTGTAGGGCACGTAGATAAACTCTGCGATGCCGTTTTCGTCCGTCATCACACGGTTTGCCTTCATCCTTCCGCCGCCCTCTGCCACCGCATACAGGCTGTGACCTGCAATCGGCTTGCCGAACTGCGTGAGCGAGATCTGCACGGTGACGGGGATCTTGTTATCCGCGTACACAACCTCCTCTGAAATGGATTCCAGCTTCAGCGTGTACGTTTTGGAGATGATGATATCCATGCCGAACAGAGCGGCTATCACCAGCACCACCACCGCGCAGACAAACAGCTTTTTGTGGTTTTTGATAAACGCCTTCAGCATTTTAAATTGCCCATCCGTTGGTGTCGATGCCCATGGAAGCAATCACGGCGTCTGCGCCCTGCTGCTGGAATTCGTTTACGTCTGCGTAGAATTCGTCATCCTCGATCTTGCCCTGGAACCACTGCTGGAACAATCTGTCGATTTTGTCGTTGTACTCGGTGACAAAGCCAAGGGGCCACTTGCCCTGAGGCACTACGGGGAACTGCTGATTCAGCCAGCTGTCGAGCAGGGTGCTGTATTCGCTTTCCACCGTTGCGGGGATGTAGGATGCGTTTTCGGATGCGATCGTTTCGATGCTGTCGGGGGTGGTTAAGAACTTTAAGAACTTAACGGCTGCCTCTAAAACCTCGGGCTTGCCCTCGACGGCGCTCTTCATGATGTTGTACGAAACATTGACCTCGTGCTTGATCTCGGTGCCCTTTACGAAGGAGATCTCCTTCATGGCGTACTGGCTGGTAGCCTGATCGATGAGAACGGGAGACATCATGCCGTATTCAAATTCCATATCGATGTTGCTTTCCATCTTCTGGATAGACCAGGTGCCGTCTTCGATGATGGCAACTCTGCCCTGCGTGAACTCGTTGCTCATGGGGTTGGTCCAGTTGTTTACCAAGGGTCCGCGGTTGTTGCCGCCCGTGGTGAAGAAGCGCCTTGCCTGCTTGAATACCTCACGTGCATAGGCGTGGTCCTCGGGGTTGTACTTGCCCTCCTTCACGCCGCGCAGCTGCTCGTAGGTGGTAACCACGCCGTCGTTGTTGTAGTCGAGGCTATCCATCTGACCGCCCACGAACGAGGGTCCGATGCTGAACTTGAACTGCCAGCTATCTAAGGTAACCTTGGTGAGGTTATCCCAGGGGGCAAAGCCTACCTTGCCCTCCTCGTTGAACTCACGCGAGGTGGAGATCAGCGTTTCCCAGTTGGTGGGAAGCGTTTTGTTGGCATAGAGCGATTTGTTGTAGTAGTAAGCGGTCTGCGTGCCGGGCGAGAGCAGTACGGGCACAGAAACCAGCTTGCCGTTGGCGTCCATAACGTTGGGATCCTTCCATACGTAGCTGTGGAACAGGTCGCTCCACTTGGTGTTGCCCTCTACGTATTCGTTGGGCTCGTTTAAGTAGGGCTCAAGGTCTACGTAGTAGTTTCTGTCCTGAAACTGCGTGCCCCATGTGAACACGATGGCAGGGCAGTCGCCGTTGTTGATTTTGTTGATGAGCCACTGCGAGCAGGATTCTGCATTGCCGGTGACATCCTTCGTTCTGTCAACCTTTACCTTGATGTTGGGGTTTTCCTCCTCGAACGCCTTGATGATGTGCTTGGTTGCCAAAACGACGTCGGGATTTTCAGCGGTGGGGGTGCTGCTGAGGCTGGGTCTTAAAGCGTGCAGGTCTACATACAGAGTAATCTGCTCGTCTTTATCGCCCGTGCCGGGGTCTTCGGTGTTGCCGCAAGCCGCAAGGCCAAATACCAGCAACAGCGCAAGTAACAAGCTGAGAAGTTTTGTTCTTTTCATATCTTACCTCCATTTATATATCCATGGTTTGGATTTCGATCAAAGCTCCGTTTTCGTAACGGAAGGTTTTTACCTCGAAGGGCGTGAATTCCGCTTGCAGCTTAGCCTGCATCACGGAGATATTCACCTGCTCTACCGAGGGTGCGTTGTTGACAAGGCGGAGAATGTAGCCGCCGTTTTTGCTCTTTTTGAAGGCGGAGCAATCCACGTTGCCCGTAACGCTTACGCTATCGGCAAACTGCGCCTGCTCGCTTTCGTGCACGGGGAATACGTTGATGGCGTACGGTCTTTCGTTGAACACCTTGGCAAGCCTTTCGATGCTTCTGTTCAGCGATTTGCTTTCGCCGCCCGTCAGCACGAACTCGAAGTAGTTGGTGTTCATATCCATATGATCGTACGAGCCGATGGGACGGGTGAGGTCGTAGCCCTCTACGTAGTGACAGCAATATACCGGCGTTCTCAAAAGAGAAAGCTGAATGGCGCCCTTTTCGTAGCTACTGCCGTATACGCCGTTCTTTAAGATGGCAAGCATATTTTCGCCGTCGTCGAGGGCAATCCAACGCTGCGAAACGGTGTCCTGTCCGTCCATCATCAGATTTTCGCGGCTGAATGCCGTCTGCCCTACCACCTTGCCGCTACGCGCGCAGGGGAAGCGCATTTTCAGCATGCTCACGGGCTCGTCCACTCTTGCGCGCACCTTGATGTATACCGCGCCCTCCTCCTTCATCACGTAGTAGCGCACCGCTACCGTGGAGGAGCCGCTGATCAGCAGGCTTTCGATGCAGGTGGTGATTTCGCCGTCCTCTACCACACGCACGGGGTAGGCATCCGCAAAGCCGCAGTAGCGCTCGCTCTCTGCCTTGGTCATCAGGCGGAACGCCGCCTTAAAGTCGCCCATCTTTTCCGTCTGGTGCTTGCTGAGCGCCCACGAATCGGCGGTATCGCTATACATACAGAAGGATACGCCACCCTCGCCGAGAAGCTCCTTGCCGTCCACCGCATACGAGATGAGTGCGCCCGTTTTGCAATCGATTTCGATGGCCACTCTGCCACCCTGATAGCGGTAGTTTTCCGTCAGCGCAGGGCTTACGGGCAGGGCGGCGGGCTTACGCACGCAATCCACGCGCGTCATGCTCGCAGGCTTTAAGGTCATACGCACCAGCACACGCTTGCGCCAATCGTAGTTGGCGGTGGAGCGCTCCTTGATCAGCTGGCTGGTGAGCTTTTCGCCATTCTGATAGCAGTCGAAGTCGGTGAAGCTGTCGCCCAAGAATCTGCCCGATTCCAGCATGAATTCCAGCGGCACCTCTGCCTGCACCTCGTAGGGGTGGGGGTTGAATACAAAGCAGGGGAAGGTGCCGGGGGTTGCCTTCTTCTGCGTGTTGCAAAGGGCGAAGATGGCTTGCGTGCGCAGCTCGGTGAGCAGGTTCTGTGCGGTGTATAACAGCTGCAGACCGTGCTCCTCCACGTCGCGGATGCCCGAGCCGGGCAGAATATCGTGGAACTGCGAGAACAGCAACGCCTTCTGCGCCTGATCGAATTTTTCGTGGTTGTACGGGATCAAGCCGTGCAGCTCTGCCTCGGCGCAAAGCTTTTCGGTAAACAGCAGAAGGTTTTCCACTGCGCACATCTTGTGCTTGATGCGTGTCATCGAGGTGTAGCAGCCGGGGGCAAAGTTTACAAGACCCTCGGTGATTACGGGCAGATTTTCCTTCGGCTCAGCCGCAAAGTACATATCGGGGTAGGCGTGGATCACCTCGTAATCTGCCTCGCCCTGCAGAGCGGCAATGTCGTTCAAGTCCTTTTCCGAGGGTCCGCCGCCGTGGTTGCCCACGCCCCACAGCACGATGCAGGAATCCATGTCCGCATGGTCACGCACGTACCCCTCGATCTTGTTGCGCGATTCGCCCATGCCACTCAGATAGCACACGGAGGAATGGTAGCAGCGGACCTCCGAGCCGTCTAAGCCGCGCCAGATGTATTCCTCGGGAAAGCGGGGCTGAATCTCTCTGTTGGGTCTCCAGAACAGATAGTTGTCGTAGCCGCATTTTTTGAGGATCTGCGGAAGCCCGTAGCAGTGCCCGAAGGAGTCGAAGTTGATTGCCGTTTTGGGAATGGGCGCGGAAGGGAAATGCTCCTTGAAGAACTCTCTGCCCACCATGATCTGACGGACAAGGCTCTCGCCGCAGGGCATCACGCAGTCGGGCTGAAGGAACCAGCCGCCCATGATGCGCCATTTGCCCTTCTTGACCTGCTCGGTGATTTTTTCGAACAGGGCGCTGTCGTAAAGCTTCACCCATTCGTATAAAATTGCCTCGTTATGGCAGAATATGTAATCGTATTTTTCCAGCAGGCGCACCGCGGAATGGAAGGTTGCCACCCCTGCCGAAACGCCCTCGTCCCACTCCCATTGCCAGGCGGGATCGATATGCGCATTACAAATCAGATAAACCTTTTTCATGCTTCCTCCCCGTTGCCCTCCTTGAAGGGGACAACGCTGTCTCTCTCTATGATTTTTGTATTGATTTCCACCGTCTTTTTCGTCTTGCTTCCGTTGATCTGCTCCAAAAGCAGCTCCACCGCATTTCTGCCAAGCGCACGCTTATCCGCCGAGCAGGAGGTCAGCCGCAGATTGCCGCTTACGCTCGTGATGCTGTTATCAAAGCCAACCACCGAAACGTCCTCAGGCACACGCAGACCGCACGAGCGGATGATCTCTACGTATTTGCTTGCCAGCATGTCGTTCGCCATAAACAGCGCAGTGGGGCGTGTTTCTTGAAGCAGAGCCTCACGCACGGCGTTTTCGTCGATGTCGCCGTATAAAAGCTTTTCCTTGCATTTGTTGGGAAGGCGTACAAGCTCCGCCCCCTCACTGCTCTCGATGGCGTCACGGAAGCCGTGGTAGCGCAGCAGGTAGTTCAGGCTGAAGCTGACGTTGCCCACGAAGGCAAGCCGCTTGTGTCCGTTTGCAATGAGGTATCTGCCGATCTCGTAGCCTGCGTTGTAGTACGTGCCGCGGATCTGCGTGAAATTGAGGTTGTAGCAGTATTGCGGCTCGATGAGAACGAGCGGATAGTTGAACTCGTCCAAAAGATTCAGCAGGGGCTCGTCGCACTTGAACACCACCATGATGCCACAGCTGTTGGATTTCAACAGCGAGTTGATGAGCTTTTCCTGCTCGGACACGTCGTTGATATCCTCGTACATCACGATCTTAATCTCCATCTTCTTTTCCATTGCAATGCCCTCTATGCCAAGATAGATCTCCTGCCAGAAGGAATCCTCTGCCTGCTGGGATTCTCCGATGAGTATGGTGATGACGTTGCGGAAGCGCTTTTTCGTTTTGGAAAAATCGTAGCCCATCTGATGCGCCTCGAACAGAATCCTGTCCCGCGTCTCCGAATTGATGCCGTAGCCGTCGTTCAAAGCAAGCGATACACTGCTTTTCGAAACGTTCAGCTTCTTTGCAATATCTCTTATGGTTACTTTTTTCATTTTTTTCTCCCTTTGTATTTATTATAAATCATTTTCCGCCAATTTTCAAGAGGCAATTATTGGACAAACAAGTGAATGTTTTGGACAATAATTGCCCCCAAAAGACGGACAAAACAAGCTTTCAAGAACGCATCACCGTAAATTTCCCCCTTTTTCGCTCTCTTTTGCAATTGGATAGCTGTTTTTTTACATAATTTTGTCCAAAAACATTTGGACGAAGCCTTTTTCTGCCCTCTCCTGCAAACAAAAAGAGAGCAAACGCCATCCATCTGCTCTCTTTTTTATGCCTTGTTATTTGCTTTTTCTCTGCTTACCGTTCTTCATACAAGCTTATTTGTAGCGGATAACGATCCTTCTACTTCTCTACACGGAAGTCCACGGTGAGGAACTCCGTCTGCGGCGTGAGTCGGGTGCATTTTACCCCTGCGGCGGCAAGCATACGCTTGGATGCCTGCGTGCCATCGGTGTGGGCGTATTTATCCGAAAGGTAAACAACCTCTTTAAGCCCTGCCTGAATGATTGCCTTTGCGCATTCGTTGCAGGGGAAGAGCGCAACGTAGATTTTTGCACCCGAAAGATTTTTGCCGCGCGCATTTAATATGGCGTTCAGCTCTGCGTGCACCACAAAGGGGTACTTCGTTTCGCCAAAGCTTCCCTCTCTTTCCCACGGGAATTCATCATCGGAGCAGCCGCAGGGAAAGCCGTTGTAGCCGGTGGAAAGAATGCGGTTTTCGCCGTCTACGATGCAGGCGCCCACCTGCGTGTTGGGGTCTTTGGAGCGCATTGCCGCAAGCACCGCAACGCCCATAAAATATTCGTCCCAGGTGATATAATTTTCTCTTTTCATCACGTTCTCCTATCCCTTCTTCCTGTGGGTATTCTTTATGCAGGGCAAAAGCCACCGTATATAGTATAACACTTTATCAGCAAAAAAGCAATAGTCTTTGGGGGGAAATCCTCATCAATTACCCGATAACCTCTCTTTTCCTGCAAAAAAGCGGTCTGAACCCCTTGGGGCTCGGACTTTCACACGGGGTGAAAACGAAGCAAAAAAACACCCGCTGTCACCCCCATGGGGAATACTCGCTTTCGCTCTCGCCCGAAAAGGCGAGTACTTCGCTGCGCTCTCGCCCGAAAAAGGCGAGTACTTCGCTTTCGCTCGTGCCCGAAAAAGGCGAGTACTTCGCTGCGCTCTCGCCCGAAAAGGCGAGTACTTCGCTTTCGCTCGTGCCGCTTCGCGGTCTGAACCCCACGGGGCTCGTGCATACTCCACGGAGTATGCGAAGCAAAAAAAACACCCGCCGATAGGCAGGTGCTTCCGTTTGGTATGCTTTATAGGAATAAACAAAAACACCCGCCGTAAAGTAGATGCTTCTCCCATGGGGAATACTCGCTTTCGCTCTCGCCCGAAAAAGGCGAGTACTTCGCTGCGCTCTCGCCCGAAAAGGGCGAGTACTTCGCTATCGCTCGTGCCGCTTCGCGGTCTGAACCCCACGGGGCTCGTGCATACTCCACGGAGTATGCGAAGCAAAAAAAACACCCGCCTGCTCAGCGAGTGCTTCCGTTTGGTATACTTTATATAGGAATAAACAAAAACACCCGCCGTCACCCCCCATGGGGAATACTCGCTTTCGCTCGTGCCGCTTCGCGGTCTGAACCCCTTGGGGTTCGTGCCTTCACCTGGGGTGAAAGGCAAAACAAAAAAAGCACTCACGTTAGTGAGTGCTTCTTTTGTTTGGTACCCCCATGGGGAATCGAACCCCAGTTTCCGCCGTGAGAGG
>JAFQWR010000146.1 GCA_017407365.1 Clostridia bacterium | reverse complement strand
TGCGCTTGCTCTGGTTGTTATCATCGTGCTGTTTTTCGTGTTCGTTTACGAGCCGTACAGACCCGATAGCGGTTTTACTGCGGTAGATCCCGGCACCCTGCCCGAGAAGATTGCCGGCTTTGATTACGAAAAGGCGCAGCTCTCTCCCTACGAGCAGCCCATCACCATCACGGTCGGCGCAATCGACTATCCCTTAGAGGCAAACGTAAAAATCGGTACCACGCCCTTAAATCAGAGCTTCAACCGTATTGTAAAAAAGGTATTGAATATCGATCTGCAATACACGGTTATTGGTTCTACCGGTCAGTACGATTCCAAGCTGAATCTTGCCATTACCTCCGGTAGCGAGCCCGATATGTTCTACACCACCAATCCGCAGATTTATGCGGATCTGGTGAAGCAGGGAAGATTGGCAGATCTTGGCAATGTTTTCTGGTATCTCAATCAGGAGATTCAGGATATCTATCTGAAGCATATGCCCGAGCTTTTACCCAACGTAATGATCGAGGGTGAGCTGTTCTCCTTCCCCATGGCAAGCAACAAGTACGAAAGTGCGCAAAAGCTCTACATCCGTAAGGATTGGCTGGATATCTGCGGTCAGCAGGCTCCCACCACCATTGAAGAGCTGATTGCGCTTGGCGAGGTTTTTGTTGAGAAGCAGGATCTTATCGCAAGCGGCACGGGTATGGCAGGTAAGGGCAGTCAGCTGATTCCCCTTGCTTTCCATCAGGAGCTGATGTGGTCGGGTACGGCAAGTGCATCCGGTCTGATGCAGGCGCACGGTGCTTCCCCCAATGCATATTTCATGGGCGAGGACGGAAAGCTGTATGCAAGCAACACGTCCGAAGAAATGAAAAATGCGCTTGCTACCATGCAGACGATGTACGAGAAGAAGATTATCGACCAGTCGTTTGCAACCAAGAATGCCGACATGGTAAACTCCGATATCAACTCCGGTAAGGTTGGTATGGTTTTCGGTCAGTGGTGGCTGCCTCACGGCGACATCAACGGCACCGTTTCCAACATTGCAGGTGCAGACTGGGTGAGCGTGGATCTTCCCGATTACAACGGCAAGGAAAGCCTTCCCATCGTTAAGCGCGTTGCTTTAACGGGCTACAATGTGGTTTCCTCTAAGTGTAAATATCCCGAGGCGGCTGCAAAAATCATCAATCTGTTCTACGACGTTTACTACAACGACAACGCAGAAGCAATTTACGGCAGTGACGTAAAGCCCGAAAACGGCTTCTACTATAATATGGTTCCCATCAAGGTATGGAATTCCATCGCTTCCATCCAGGAATACAAGCGTGTAAGTGCGGTATTCAAGGATGCTTACGAGCTTGGAATGCGTGTTAGCTATTCTGACGACGGCGTTATGACCACCGATTCCTGGCGTGTGCTTACCCCTGTTGAGGTGGCAAAGCTTACGGCAGAGGAGCAGGCAACCTACGAAGCACAGCTTGCTGTGTATAACCGTCTGAAAACACGTGAAAAGAATCTGCACTGGACGGACGGCTATCCCTATTACTGTGCAATGCGTGCAGGCAAGGCAATCAAGGATATGAATGCCAAGGAGCGTCTTGGTTGGGGTATTTACCATTGCATGATCGACGATAACTGTGGCTACGATCAGGTTACCAAGCTGACGGAGGGTGTGCTCACTGCAAAATACGATGAGTTCTACGGAACGGCCACCACGGCAATGCAGGAATACAGCGGCTATATCGATACCACGCTGAGTGCTTCCGTCTATGCGCAGATCATCCGCGGCTCAAAGAGCATTGACGAGTGGGATGCTTATGTGAAGGAATACAACAAAAACGGCGGCACTGCCATCATCGAGCAGATCAATCAGTGGTATCAGGTGCAACCTAAAGCAGAAAACTAACGAAGGAGTCTCTTATGGCTGAAACGAATACAAATGAGCGTTCGGCTGAACAAATCGCTAAAAATAAGCGCAGTCAGGAGATCAGAAGGCAGCTGCCATATCATCTGATGATGGCGCCCTCGGTAGTTCTTGCGACTATTTTCAGCATCGTACCGCTGTTCGGTATCATCATTGCCTTTCAGGATTTCAGTCCTGCTTCCGGCATCTTTGGCTCTCAATTTGTAGATTTTTATAACTTTACCCGTCTGTTCAACCGTGCCGATTTTTCGCGTGCGCTGTTTAACACCGTGTATATTGCGCTTTGGAAGATTGTTTTAACCACCGTGCTCAGCATAGTAACAGCACTTCTGCTGAACGAAATGGTAACCAAGACGGGCAAAAAGCTGGTACAGACCATAGTATTTTTGCCGTACTTCCTTTCGTGGGCACTCATCGGTAGCGTGTTCGTGGAAATCTTTGGCTTAGAGGGCGTTGCCAACAAGCTGATTCAGGTTTTCAGTCCCGGTGCCGAAAAGGTTGACTTTTTAGCAAGCAACGATTATTTCAGGGCGATTATTATCGGTACCGACCTATGGAAAAACCTTGGCTATCAGGCGGTTGTTTTCCTTGCGGCGATCACCAACGTAGATCCCACCCTGTATGAGGCGGCAGAGGTGGACGGCGCAAACAGATGGCAGCAATGCAGATTTATTACCGTGCCCGGTATTATGACGATGATTATTCTGATCAGCGTACTGAATATTGGTAATATCATGAATGCAGGCTTCGATCAGATTCTGGTTATGTATAACCCGCTTGTATACGAAACGGGTGATATTTTGGATACCATGTCTTACCGTGAGGCTATGGTTGTCGGTAACGACTATTCGCTCAGCACCGCCATCAGCTTATTCAAGAGTGTAATCAGCTGTATCTTCTTTGCTGTTTCGTATAAGCTGGCGTACAAGTTCAACGGATATACGATTTTTTAGGAGTGGACTATGGGTAGAAGAAAAGTTTCCGCTTCAAGAGCGATATTTGTTGCTTGCAACGGTGTGATTATGGCGCTGTTTGCGTTTTTGTGCCTTGCTCCCTTTTTGAACCTTCTGGCATTGTCGCTTTCCGATTCCTTGCCTGCAAGCTCGGGTGACGTTGTATTTTTGCCTCTTACCAATGAGGGTAAAATAGGCTTCAATTTTGGGGCATACCAGTTTTTGCTTAAAAAGCCTGAGTTTTTCCGCGCATTTGGCATCTCCGTATTACGAGTGGTATTGGGTGTGCTGATCTGTGTTTCGGTAGAGCTTCTGGCGGCTTATCCGCTTGCAAAGTCAGGCAATAAGCTGTATGGCAGAAAGTTTTACGTAATATTCTATACGGTAACCATGTTCTTCAGCGGTGGCTTAATCCCCACCTATCTGGTGCTGTTCAGGCTGAATATGCTGGATAAAATAATGGTTCTTGTGCTTCCCTTGGCGGCGAATGCATGGAATATGGTTTTATTCATCAACTTCTTCAAGCAGGTACCCAAGGATCTGGAGGAATATGCCTTCTTAGAGGGTGCCGGTCCGCTTCGCGTGCTGTTGCAGATTGTCGTTCCCATTTCGCTTCCTGCGGTTGCAACCGTAACCCTGTTTACGGCGGTGGCGCATTGGAACAACTGGTTTGACGGGTATATTTATATGTCCTCAAAGAATTATCCCTTGCAGACGTATATCTACGACATCATCAATCAGCTGACCACGCTTTCGAAGTCACCCGACCCGAACACGCAGCAGCTGATTCAGAATCTGCCCGGAAAAACGATTCGAAGCGCGCAGATCTTCATTGCAATGGTTCCCATTATGTTGGTGTATCCCTTTGCTCAGAAGTTCTTCATCAAGGGCCTTGTAATGGGCGCGGTGAAGGAATAGTAAGGAGGAAAAAAAGTGAAAAAGAATCAACTGATCATTATATCGGTGCTTGCGGCAGTGCTCGTGGCGGCAGTAGCTGTGACCCTTGTGCTGACCTTGGGTGGCGAAAAGGAGCCGCCGGTTATCGTTTGGGTAGACGGCGTAACCCCCGAGGAGCAGGTGGATCCGGAGGTAACCACCACCGTTGTCACCTACCCCGAGAAGCCCGCAGCTCCTGCGGCGGCAGATAGCTCCAAGCCTGTTTCGGTGGGTGAGCTTATCGCAAGCGACAGCTGCTATACTTTAAGCGAAAGCGAAATGGGTATTTCTGTTTCTTATAACAGAGCAGAAAAGCTCCCCAACTTTGCTTACATATATGTGCCGATCAGCAATTATCAGGCAAAATATGCTTACTTTAAGGTGAAAGCAAATTGCACGGGTGTAGAAAGGCTTGCTATCGTTGCCGTATACTACGAGCAATACGATCTTGGCCGTCCCGGTGCTACCATCTACAACAGCGCAGTGACAGAGGGCGAAAACACCTTTGTTTGCGATCTGAACGAGGCGGTTCTTCTGGATGAGCATTACGAAAATGCAATGGGCGAAAAGCTCACTCAAAAAACGATCTGCGGCTTTATGCTGATGATTGACAGCAACCCCAAGCAGGTTATTGATAACTTCACGGGTGAAATGCTGATTACCGAGGTTGCCGTTGTGGATGAAACGGATGAGGATCTTGCCGTTTTATACAAGCCCCCGTTTGTTGGTAATTGGACGGTTGGTGAAAGCTACACCGAGCATGAGATTTATCAGTATGCGTCCGAAAACACCGATAGCAGTAACGTGATCATCGACTACGCATTCACCACCGGCTATCCCTATGTGCAGACTCAGATTTATAACTATAAATCGGAATACACCATGCTGAAAATGAAGATCAAGGGTATTGGCGTGAAAAACGTTTCCATCGCCATTGCATACTCTCTGACCTCTTCGGCAAACGGTGCACCCTACAACTTCGTTACCTACGGCATGAGGGTGACCGAGGAATTCGATACGGTAGAATTTGATTTCTCCTCGTTAGAGGAATTGTCGAATGACTACATCAACACCATTCCCGGCAGCTACGTGAAGAATTTAAGACCCATCGCCTTATATTTCTTCATC
>JAFQWR010000145.1 GCA_017407365.1 Clostridia bacterium | reverse complement strand
GCAACCAATGCCTGAGAGGTATAGCCAAAAATTTCGGCATCTTTTCCGCCGTATTTTCCGTCACCAAGCACGGGGTATCCGTGAAAGGCAAAATGCGCACGAAGCTGATGCGTTCTGCCGGTTACAGGAACAGCCTCAAGCAGGGTGACACCTTTTCCGCGTGCAAGAACCCGAAACTGTGTGATAACGGGCATCATTCCTTTTTTTTGCGTTGCAGAAAGATAGACTCTGGATGCCTTGGCGTCCTTAAATAAATAATCGCGCCACTCTCCACCGTCCTCCTTCATAACGCCACGGACAAGCACAGTGTAAACCTTCTGCACAAGCCCTGCGTTCATTTGCGCAACAAGCTGCTGCTTTACCTTAGCATCTGCGGCAAAAATTACAAGCCCCTGCGTGTTGGTATCTAACCTGTGACAGGCAAGGCAGGGAGCCATAACGCTTTCTAAGGAGCGTACACCTACCGTTGGGAGCTTCTTTGGTTTATCTGCAATTGTAATTTTGCCATCGCTGAAAACAGCTTTTACCTCGGGCAGGCAGACGGGCTCGGCATACAGTTCCACAAGATCACCGCTTGCTACAATTGCGTCACGCAGAACTCTTTTACCGTTTACCTTAATCTCTTTGTTTTGCAGCAGGCGAACGATTCGCCCATGCGATAATCCGGAAAAGCGTGTAGCGCTACGCAGAATATCCGTAGGCTCGCCCTCATGATGATAACGAATCATAAGCAACCCTTTTGCACAAAAAGCCTCTTAACGGCTTAAGCCCACTTAGCTTTACCGAAATAAATGCACAGTGGGCGTAATGACATAAATATAACTATTCAAGGAGTATAACATATAATCATTGTTTATGTTATTAAAAACAACTTAAAAACAAAAGACTATATAAAATCAATTATTTGTTGCGGTCGCGCAGATGTCTTACAAAGGGAGGCAGATTGTCATCGTCATCCAATGCTTCTCTGGGCGAAGGAATGCCGCTTGCGCCGTAGGGGTTGGGGGTTGCCACAGGGGTAACCACGGGCGTGGGCTTGGGTGCATAGCCACCGGCTACGGGAGATTCAGCAGCAGGACGCTCTGCGGGCTGGGGCTTAGCAGGATTTGCAGCCTCCTTCTCGGGGAAGCCGGTTGCGATAATCGTTACCGAAACCTCGTCCTTCATTTCCTCTCTGATGCCTGCACCAAAGATGATGTTTGCATTCTGGTCAACAACCTCCTGCACCAAAGATGCGGCGGCTCCAACCTCTACAAGGGTCATATCCACACCGCCAAGAATAAACAGCAGTACGGCGGTTGCTCCCTCGATGGTGGTTTCGAGTAAGGGGCTCTTAACAGCGGACTGAACAGCCTTCAATACCTTGTTTTCGCCCTTAGCGGTACCGATACCCATATGAGCCATACCCTTATTCTGCATAACCGTTTTCACGTCAGCAAAGTCGAGGTTGATCATTGCGGGCTGAACGATAAGATCGGAGATACCCTGGATGCTCTGACGGAGCACCTCATCTGCCGTACGGAAGGCGTCTACGATGGAAATACCCTTGGGCAGAACCTGTAACAGCTTGTCGTTGGGGATGATTACCAGGGTGTCTACGTATTTACGAAGCTCTTCGATACCCTTCTGCGCGTTAGCGGCACGCTTTCTTCCCTCAAAGCCAAAGGGCTTGGTAACAACAGCAACGGTTAAAATACCGAGCTCACGCGCGATGCTTGCTACAACGGGAGCTGCGCCCGTGCCGGTGCCACCGCCCATACCTGCGGTGATGAATAAGAGGTCTGCATCACGAATGGTATCGGTGATCAGCTCGCGGGATTCCTCTGCAGCCTTTGCGCCCATTTCGGGGTTGCCGCCTGCGCCTAAGCCCTTGGTAGACTTTTCGCCAATCTGAATTCTGGTCTGCGCCTTGCTGGCATAAAGAGCCTGCTGATCGGTATTGATTGCAATAAATTTTGCACTTTTGATATTTGCATTGATCATTCTGTTAACAGCGTTGTTTCCGCCACCGCCAACACCGATGACCTTAATTTGTGCTATCGTAGCAACGGGCAATTCCACATTAGTTGCCATATGAATTATACTCCTTCCTGTTTATTTTTTGGTAAACCACTTCAGAATCTTTGTTACAAAGCCCTCGGTCGGTTCTTCTTTTTCCTGGTTTAATACATAATCGAGCAGACCGTATAAGGATACGAGATGCGGCTTGCTGACCTGAGGAACCTCAGAATGCGCAATCTCTACGGGGCGCTTCAACAGATACGCCCAATATTCCTTAGCGCCGCGCATAAAGCTGATGCCGCCGCCTGCAAGATGAAGCGTAAGCTTATCGGGATAGGTATGCTCACAATGCTGCAACGCACGGTTTACGTAGCCTGCCATTTGCTCTAAGCGGGCTTGTACCACCTTGTGCACCTGTGCGGCATCAAATTCCTTAACGCTATCCTTTAAGCGAAGAATATAAACGGGTTGCTTTTCGGTATCAAGCGAAAGCACCACCATGTTTTTGAGCACCTCTGCCTCCTGGAAGGAGATGCCAAACACCTGTTGGAGATCCATCGAAATGTAACCGCCGCCAAGTGAAATGGTTTTTGTGTAGAGCAAGCCATCACCGCGAACAATTACCACGTTGGTTGTAATAAAGCCAACATCAACCAAAAGCTCGTAGCTATCGCGCGCCTCGGGCTCAAACAGGAAAAGAGATTCCGCTAAGAGCGACGGAACGAAATGCACCTCTTTTACACCAAGATCCGAAAGGATGTTGCTCACCAGCGTAATGAATTTACGCTCAGCAAACAGATAGCACAAGAAGCCGGAAAGCTTTGCCGCGCTGTTACCCTCGGGCGACATCAGACGGACGTCGTCATCGATGGTGTAGTATATGGGCTTGCGGCATACAACAACGTAATCCCGGTTATGCTCAAACGTTTCGCCCTTCTGATAGAGAGCCTCTACGTCTGCATTGGTGATTTTACGTCTGCGATCGAGGGGCATTTCCACCTCTTTGCAGGAGGTTGTGGTAAATTCCCCGGGAACACCCACCGTAAGCTCTGTGACAGGAGCACCTAATACCGATTGCACGTCGTTTAAGACGGTTGCAACGGAACGGGCGAGCTTATCCGGATTATAAAATTCTCCGCCGCCGAAGCCATCGTATAAAACCTCACCTGCCGCCTTGATCTGGAAGGTGTTGTTTACACCTCTTCCGCCAACAAGCATAGAAATTTTAGACGAGCCAAAATCCATAACGGCTTTATCGCCAATATTCGCCATACCGGAAAAAACTCCTCCTCTCTTTAGTAGCTGCATTGATACACGGAAAGCTTTTCAAACTTTCCCATTTACCTTATTATTATACATCAACAAAATGGAATTGTCAAACAAAAGAGCTATAAATGAAATCTTTCGTTGACGGAAAGCAAATATTATTCAATTTCATAACCTTGCAAAAAAGAAATAAAGATTGTGCTATTTTTTTTACTTGGGTGCATTATTTTGCAGAATACAAAAGTGACAGCACAAAGCTCGGTTGCTCACTGCGTACAACATAAAAAGCACCGCTTGTTTTTCAGCTAAAAAAACGGGCACGGGAAAACCCGTGCCCATACAAAAATGCGTTTTGTTTTGATGAAGCCCCTGCAGGGGCAATATACCGTCGGTGGATAAGGGCGTATCTATGATACTGAATCTGCAACAAAATCTCCTGTGCCTATATATGCAAGCAATGGGCGTTGCCCTGAAACGGAGCTTTGTGCAGGAGAGAAAGCGAATGACAGCGGCAGCAATCTGTTTGCTGTTTTACTGCCGCCGGGGAAGTGCTCTTTCATACGAAACCACCTCCTGTTACGCCTTTTTACCCTCCGTTATGATACGATGGGCTCGATTAAGCCAACGGTGCCGTCCTCACGCAGATATACGATGCGGAGCTGGTTGGTTTCCTCGTCCTGATAAACGTAGAAATCGTGGCTGAGCATTTCCATTGCATCAATTGCATCCTCTACAGACATCGGCTTCAGATCAAAGCGTTTTACACGCACCACAGAGGAATGCTCCTCCTTCGGTGCCTCTTCCACGTAAACGAAGCCATCGTGGAATGCATTCTTTTGCAGCTTATCCTGCAATTTGGATTTATGCTTTAATACCTGGCGTTCAATCTTGGGAAGCAGTATGTCGATATTATCATACATATTTTCGCCTGCAAGCTCTGCGCGGATGAAATTACCGCCCACATTAGCGGTGATTTCCATTTTATAGACGTTGTTCTCCTTTTTGAGAACAACCTTTACGACAGTTCCCTCGTCGAAATACTTATCAAGCTTAGCGAGTTTTTTGCGAATAATTTCTTCTAATTTTTCGCTCATGGAATAATTTTTTTGAATGATATCGATCTTCATATAAGAATCTCCTTTGCCCACCCCACTGCTCTTTACGGATGAGCGATTGAGGAAAAAATATTCCCCTCACTATTCTTATAAGCCGCTTTCCACACGGTTAAACAATATTTTTGAATTTTCCAGATCAATTCTGATACGGTCGCCCGTATGCACCGTTCCGGAGAGTATTTCCTCCGAAAGACGGTCCTCTATCTGACGCTGAATGACACGGCGCAAGGGACGCGCACCGTATTCGGCATCGTAGCCCTGATCGATGAGATAATTCATTGCCTCCTCTGAAATACAAAGCGTAATACCGCGTTCGCTCAGCTTTTTGAACAGGTCGCGCAGCATAATCTCTGCGATATGGCGGATGTCCTCACGTGCAAGCGGATGGAACACGATGATTTCATCAATACGGTTCAAAAATTCCGGACGGAATTGCTTTTTTAATGCCGCCTGCAAAGCACCGCGGGCATCCTCCTCTGCGGTAGGCTCAAAGCCAACACGTCGGTAGTTCATCATCTCTGCCGCACCTGCGTTGCTTGTCATAATCACAACGGCATTGCGGAAATTGACCTGCCGCCCACGGGAATCGGTCAGATGTCCGTCATCTAACACCTGCAACAAAATATCAAATACATCGGGATGTGCCTTTTCGATTTCATCCAGAAGTACAACGGAATACGGCTTACGGCGCACGGGCTCGGAAAGCTGACCGGAGGCATCGTCGTAGCCCACGTACCCGGGAGGCGCACCGATGAGCTTGGAGCAGGAATGCTTTTCCATATACTCACTCATATCCAGGCGAATCAGCTGCTTTTCGTCACCGAAAAGCTGTGCGGCAAGCGCCTTGCAAAGCTCCGTTTTACCCACACCCGTAGGGCCTACAAACAGAAAGGAGCCAATGGGACGGGAGGTACTGCCCAGCCCTGCGCGCGAACGGCGGATTGCCTTACTGACCGCACATACCGCTTCGTTCTGCCCGATTACCCTTGCGTGAAGGGAGCTTTCTAAATTCATCAGCTTCTGCGTATCGCTTTCGGTGAGCTTGTTTACGGGAATACCCGTCCACTGCGCCACAACCTTTGCGACCTCTTCCTCGCCCACAACGGGACGCTCCATTTGCTTTAATCGCTCGGAGATTTCCTCCATTGCCTTACGGTAATAATAAGCCTGCTCGTTATTGCCAAGAGCAAAAGCATCCTGCAAGCGGCGCTCTGCCTCAGCATAATGCAGGCGAAGCTCGGTTATCTGCCCTTCATCTGCAACGGTATCCAGCCTTGCACGGGAGGCAGCCTCGTCGATAAGATCTATTGCCTTATCGGGCAGAAAGCGATCGGTAATATAGCGGTCACTCATCTCAGCCGCCGCACGCAAGGCACCGTCTGTGATGCGTACCCCATGATGCTTTTCGTAGCGCTCACGAAGGCCTTTGAGAATCAATGCGGCGTTGTGCACATCGGGCTGCTCTACCACAACAGATTGAAATCTGCGTGCAAGTGCAGGATCCTTTTCAAAATATTTGCGGTATTCGTCTATCGTCGTTGCACCGATGGTTTGCAGCTCTCCGCGCGCAAGCATGGGTTTGAGCATTTCGGCGGCATCCATTTTATCATTCATGGTTGCACCTGCGCCAACGAGGTTGTGGATTTCATCAATGAACAGAAGGATATCCTCCTGCTCTCTGATACAATCGAGCATTTCCTTGATGCGCTCCTCGAAGTCACCGCGGTATCTCGTGCCTGCAAGCATAGAGGCAAGATCCAGCGAAAAGATTTGCTTCTGCTTTAAACTCGGCGGAACGTTTCCCTCTGCTATGGCAAGCGCAAGCCCCTCGATAACGGCAGACTTACCAACGCCCGGTTCGCCGATCAGGATGGGATTATTTTTGGTGCGACGGCATAAAATCTGCACGATACGGTCGATTTCCTTGCTTCTGCCAATCACGGGATCCAGCTTCCCTGCCTTGGCACGTGCGGAGAGATTATAGCCGTATTTTTCCAGCTTTTTTAAGGCATTTTGCAAGGAGGATTCCTCACCGTCCTCCAAAGAGGATGGGCGTACTTCCTGCCCTGCAAAGGAATCTGCAGAGCCTTCCTTTTGCAACGAGGTGCGCTTTTCCTGCGAAATCGTTCCGTAAATCTGCTCGGAAAGCGTTTTGCGCAGCTCCTTGATATCCACGCCAAGCTGCTGCAAAATACTGCAAGCCATACAGCTTTGCGACAAAAGAGCAAACAAAAGATGCTCTGTGCCGATATAATTCACCCCGATGCTCTGGCTCAGCCTGCCTGCAAGATCGAGCACACGGTTCAACCTTTCGGAGCTGCCCTTACAGCGCACGTTGGCATTGCCGCGGGGCAAAAGGGTATCATACTGCGACAGCGTAACGCTCTGCGTGCGCAGGGCGCGCTCTGCCACAGAGCCGTACACCTTAAAAAGCCCATACAGCAAATGCTCGGTGCCTACTGCCTCTGCGTGATACAGATTGGCACATTCACCTGCCTGCGCTACAACGTTTTTTGCATTTTCGGTCAATTGACATTCAAACACTGTTTCTTTTCCCTCTGCCTCACCCAAAGGAAAGGCAAGCAATATATTTGTTCTGCGCACCGCAAAAAGCGCAGATAAGGAAGATTTTCATAAGGCAATTCACCTGTTTCGGCTAAGCACCCTGCTCTCTTCCCGATACGGTATTATTCTTTCTTATTTTATGAATTTATTACCTCTGTAAGCCCTGCTTTTTATAAAAACTATGTCGAAAAGCTCACAGTATTTTTATTCCGTTTACCACCGTACAAAAGCACGCGGCGTCATCTACCGCAAAGGGCAGCTCCTCTAAGCTATCCACCTGCACACGGTACGCCGAAAAATCGGCAGGCGCACCGATACGGAAGGTGAAATCCAACGACATCGCAGAAAGTATATCCGAAAAGCTCAAGGCATCTCTGCCCATTTCACTTCGCCCATTCAAAAGCGCAAAGCTTGCCTCGCGCCACAGCCCATACGGATATCCGTGTGCCAAAAAGCCGCTCGCCAGACATACACGCACCCCACGGGAAATTGCGGTGCAGATGGGAGAATGCGGTCTGCCAAATGCGGCAGAAGATCTTGGGGTTACCACAAGGGAAACGCCTGCCTGCGCCATCAGATCAAGATCATCCTTATCGGTTACGTTGCCCCCAACAATACAGCCGCCGTAATCGAAGCAACCAAGCTTATGCAGACACATTACGGGTGAAAGCCCCGTTTTTACCTCGCATTGCCCTGCCTCTGTCAGCGTCTGACTTGCACGGGCGGCAAAGGGTAAGCGATGAATATAGCAGTAATCTGCCAGAAGGGTAAGAAGCTGCTCTGAGCAGGTAAAAGCACTCTGCGCAAAGGGAAGCACGCAAAAGCCCTGCTCCGAAAGAGTTACAGCCTGCTCTAACGCATCCATTGCGCCTTGGGTGCTTTGGCTTGCATCCTCTACCTCGTAGTAAAATACGGCACGCAGACCGCTATCTGAAAGCACCTTTTTTGCAATATGCGGATTTTTACCCAGAAGGCTGACGCTTGTGATACCGCTGTTTATCAGCGTTTGCACTACCTTTCGGTAGCTGTTTTCTACCGTTTGTTCCGCAAAGACAGGGGGGCGCTTATCAATGGCATACGACAAAAGGGTGTCCTCACCCGTAATGGCAGAAACACCTGCCTCTGCGTGCACCAAGCCGTCACTGATTCCAAACAGCACAAGCGCACCGCCAAGGTCCACCTCCTCACGCCCAGCAACAGGCTCAGTAAGAAAGCCATCTTCCACAGAAAAATCCCCGGTTACAAGCTGATATTCTCCGTGTTTTTTT
>JAFQWR010000144.1 GCA_017407365.1 Clostridia bacterium | reverse complement strand
TTTTCACTGACGAGCCGCAATATTCGCATCATCCCATCAGTGACTCCATATTAAAGGGCTTTCAGCAAAAGGCAGGCTACCCCCTGTGCGAAAGGTTGTATCTCTTTGAGGAGGATACGGCTGAGGGCAGAGCCTTCCGCAAGGTGTATTTCGATACGGTAACCGAATTGTTCCAAAGCAATTACGTGCGCAAATTGGATGACTGGTGCACACGGAACGGCTTGTTGCTGACCGGTCACTTCCCGGAGGAGGATGGGCTTTCCACTCAGTTTCTGAAGGGTGGCGATACCATGTATAATTACCTTGCTATGCAATATCCCGGCATCGATATGCTTGGCAAGAGGCTGACCTCCCCGTTGCTTCTGAAACAGATTGGCAGTGTGATGGCGCAGAGAGATCTGAAATATGTGCTTTCCGAAAGCTTTGGCTGTGCCGGCTGGAATACATCCTTTGCGGATTATCTGTGGCTTTGGGGCTATGAGGCGTCATTTGGTGTAAATACCGCTTGTATCCATCTTTCACCGTATTCCATCCGCGGTGTCAGAAAGAGAGATTACCCCGGATTTTTTGGCTACCAGACGTCCTGGTGGAGCCGTATGCATCTGCTTTCCGAATATATGGAGAGCATCAACAGCTTTGTTTCGCAGGGAAGCCCTGCGCACGATGTTCTGGTGATTGCACCTGTTACCTCCTGCTACGGTGAGGTTGCCTACGGAAACGAGGCGCGTATTCTTTCCACACAGCTGCGTACCCTGCTTGAAGGGCTGATGCAGGCACAGATTGGCTTTGATATTTCAAATGAAAACGTATTGAAGGAGCTTGGGCTCGTCAAAGACGGTGCGCTTTATGTTGGCAAATGTGCATATAAGCGTGTAATCTTATCGTACTGTCGCTCTATCAGCCGTTCGCTGTTTGCGCTTTTGAAGCAGATGGAAGAAAATGGCGTAGAGGTTGTGTTTACAAGCAATTATCCGAGCGACGTCGAGGGCGACAGCCTTTCCGTGCAGGCATGGCTGAAAGCGTTTGAGAAGGAGCCCTTTGGCGGTGTTGTGCAAAACCGTGCCGCACTGTGGCAAAAATATTTTGAAAGCAAGTGCTACGAAAGAAAGGTCAGTCTGCTTTCGTTTGGCGGCGCGTTTGTAAAGGATGTTTCCATCCGTTATACAGAGGAGGAAGGCATCGGAAGATGCTTTGTGATGAACACCTCTACCTGCGACAGAAAGGAATCCGTTCTGTGCTTTAACGGTCGGGGAACGGTATACGAATACGATTTACAAACCAAAAAGAAAACCAATATCACTGCTTCTTACGGCAACGGCTGTACGCGTGCAGAGATCGCTCTTTTGCCCAAGCAATGTAAGGCGTTTGTTTTTGAAGAGGGCGTTTATAAATGCGCTGAACAAAAAATGCTGCAAATGCGGTATGCACCTGCATTGGCGCACACACGCTTAACCCACAGCAACTCCTTTACGGTGGACCGTGCGTCCTGCAGTGTGGCAGGTGAGCCATTCGGTACGGAGCTTCCTCTTGTGGATCTGCAAAAGGATTTATTCGCAATCAGCAAAACGCTGAGCAAAGGCGTAGAGGCATGTGTGAGATACTGCTTTGAGGCGGAATACATTCCCGATGATCTTTGCCTGTGGCTGGAGGATGCCACCGTCAGTCGCATCACGGTAAACGGAAAGCCCTTTATAGCAGAACAGGGCCGCTGGTTTATCGATAAGGAAATACGCGGCGGCATTGTGGCAGGGCTTTGCAAAAAGGGTAAAAACGAGGTTATACTGCACTACGAGCTGAAGCCACCGAAGAACGCAATCGATCTTGATACCGTTTTTGAGTCGGAAAAGAACCGCTTCAGCTACGATGCGGAAATCGAGCCAATCTATCTGACGGGCTCCTTTGACGTTGTTGCAAACGGAGCTTACGAAAAGGATCTGCTTTGCTATCGGGTGGAGGACAAGGGCTTTAAGCTGAGTGCCTGCGCTCCGAAAAATATGCAGAGCGATCTGACGCCGCAGGGGCTTTGGTTCTATCGGGGCGATATGATAAAAGAGTATGCCTTCCGTTACGAGGGCGGCTCTGTAACGGTAAGTCTTTTCTCCCTGCAAGCGGCGCTTGCAACCGTTCAGGTAAACGGAAAAGAGGCGGGAATGCTGCTTGCAACAGAGGAGCTGGATATCACGGAGCATCTGCAAAAGGGTGAAAACCGTGTGACACTTACCGTTTGCGGTACCAACAGAAATCTGATGGGTCCGCATCATCACTACAAGGGTGAGCCTCAGTTTGTAGGCGTAAACACCTTTAACGGAACGAGGGGCTACGAGGACGGAATTGTGGATTATGCCGCACCCGAAAAAACGAGTGTAGCAGAATATGCGTTCGTGCCCTTTGGAGCAGGTCAGATGTATATATCCGTTTATAGCGATATACATAAAACGGAAAAATAAATATTAAGGAGAATGAGATGAGAAAGCTTTTGTTAATGCTTGCATTATGCGCGGTTATGTGCTGTGCGGTTGTACCTGCTTTTGCGTTAAGCGAAGGCGATGCGGCTCTTGTGGCAGGCGGAAAATCCATTTTGCTTGCTCATGAATCAACCGGCGTGTTTGAGTATGATGCTGCTAACGACGCCTATGTGATGAGCGCTAAAAGCGGTAGCAGGCTTCCTGTTCCCACAGGGCTTGTAGGTGCCGCTAAATGGATGGATACGGCAGGTAACTCCCGTATGCTGAACGAGCTGCAGCTTTATTACAAGCTGGATATTGCTGAATGCTACGGTGTTAAGGATCATACCGTTCCTTCCGTTCTGATTGCAAAAACTGCTACAACGGAAACGTATCTGCAAAATCGCACCAACGGTGAGATTTTCATGCTGGAAGACGTCGTTGTTGGTCAGTACAATCAGATTGTACGTAGAGCATTCGGTCAGCAGATGACTGCCAACGAGGCGTATACGATGGAAATTGTATACGATAAGGGTAAGGTTACTGTGTATACCAACGGAAATATGTGCTTCAATCAGGAAGAGGTTGCGGGTGATCCCGTCTTTATTCTTACCGCCTTTGGTGGAAAAGGTGTCTTTTCTAACATCGAAGCAAAGGTATTAAACAGCGATTTCGATTGTTTTGTAGCCAAATACCCCACTCCCGATGCGGAAAACGTAAATCTTCTTTCTTTGGCAGACTACGAAAACTACACCGTATCCAGAGCAAAGAGCGGCTTGAACCTGAGCGGAAACACGATGACCGTTCCCGAGCCCGGTATTACCTCCGATTGGATTCTTTCTAACGATTATATCGAAGGCAGTAACTACTACCGCCCCGACCTTGATGAGTATTCCGACGGCAGCGATATCGATTGGATGATTTCGGCAGAGGTTACGATCGATACCTATGGCCCCAATTCTCAGCCCTGGTACGGTATGGGTGCTATCATTGCTGAAACGGATAACGGATATTTAAGCACCCGTATTATGAAAACGGGAACGGTTCTGGTGGACGAATTCCATAAATCCAACGGACAAAACCTGTATACCATAAATATGCAATTCAGCGCAGAAACAAGTGTTGGCGCCAAGAATACAATCACAGCTTATAAGGTTGGCGGTGCGTTCTATCTGCTGTTAAACGGAGATCTCCTCTACGAATGGAACAATTTAGAGGTAACGCCCAAAATGGGTACGCACGTTTGCCAGGCGGCAGGAACGGTAGAAGCCTCCTTCTATTTTATTCAGAAGGTAGCCGTAACGGAAAACGAGCCTCTTTCTGAGGAAACTGCTCAGTTTGTATTCTCCCGCGGTAAGGGCACAGATAAGATTACGGCAGACAGCGTTATGACAGGCGATATTTCCGCCTTTACCGTAGACGGTATGGGTAAGGATACCTACTTTATTATGGAATCTATCGGCTATAAGAGCGAAAACCTGTATCTTATGCTTGGCTTAGAGAGCTACCGTGAGGTAAAGCAGAGCAGCTTCCATACGCTGATGCAGGCAAAAATCAAGGTGGAGGATATTGGGGCAGACGGCAGCTTCGGTCTTGTATTCCGTCACAACGTTTCCGGTACCTCGCGCAACAGTCTGATGATTTATGCAGACGGTAGGGTTACCGTCGGTAATGCAAGAGATGTTTTTGCAACAGCAAATATCGGTGCCGTTTCGGCAGAGAGCGAGCTGGATCTCCGTGTGATTTCGTATGTAAACCGCGTGTTTGTCACAATAAACGGCAAGCGCATATTTGATGCGGTAGAGACAGAGGAGTATAACAATCAGGCAGGTATTGTGATTGACGATGCCAGAATTGAGGTGAAGGATTTCAGCTATCGCTACTATAACGACGTATGCTTTACCGAGCCTGTAAAGGAAACCTTCCCCTTAAAGCCCGACGTTCCCCCTGCTAACACCGAGTATATCGAGCCTGTTTTGCCCAAGCCCATGGAGGGCGGCTCTGCAAATGCAGGCGGTTGCAGTAGCACGGTAACGGTTGTGCTGATTGTTGCGGCTTTGGTTGTATGTGCTGCGGCAGTTTCTGCCGTATTGCTGATAAAAAAGAAAAAAGCGAAATAGAGGAGAAAAGAGTATGACGACGTATCAGAAAAGAGGCCTCATTGTAGGCGTAGCGGTGCTTTTGGTGCTTGTAATTTTAGGTATCGTGATTTTTGGCAGTGGCGGAAATAGCGATCCCGGCAATAATCCCCCCGATGACGGCTGGGAGGATATCGATATTACCAATAAAAAAATCGATATCAATTTCCTGCACATCTGGCCTGAGCACGCAAAGAGCTTTGAGCAGATTGTGGCTAACTTCGAAAAGAACAACCCCAATATCAATGTCAATATTCAATCCTCAACTTATTCGAGTATTGATAGCTCGCTGCAGGGTGCATACAATGGCGGCAAGGTGCCCGATGTATTCTTCTACTGGACGCACGGTGTATCCCAATGGGTAAATCAGGACCTTAAACTGGCAGAGGATATTACCGATATTTATTATAATGTCCATAAAAACGAATTTATCAGCGATGGCGATTGCTTCATTTCCGGTCAGCTCAACAACAGATACTACAACGTGCCCTTCCGTGCAACGGGCTTTGTAATTTATTACAACAAAACGCTTTTTGAGGAATACGGCTGGGAAAAGCCCAACACGCTTGAAGAGTTTGAAGCCTTATTGCAACAGATCACGGAGGACAGCGATCTTACGCCTCTGCATCTGTGGGGTGTTGCAGGTACATTCCTGTATGCACGTACCTCGTTGATTGCATACGCAGATGTAATCAGCGGCAGAGCGTCCGATCCCAACTACCGCACCGGCAGATTGACGCAGGACGATGCGTATCTCGATCTTTTAGCAGAGATTTACGAAAAGGTCCGCGATTGGGGCGGTATTAAAAAGTATTTTGGCGGTAGCCCCCTTGGTAGCTCTACCGAGGGCGCAGAGCAGGCACTGTTAAACGGTGAATGCGCAATGGCAATGCTGAACAACAACAGTCTGGGTGTTTTACAGGCGGAAAGCGAGGATGAGTTTGGTGTATTCTCCTTTCCTGCTCCCGCTATGATGAACGATCCGAGTGCGGGCTATGTTCACGGTGGCTACTACGGCTTCTGTCTTTCTGCTTTAAGCTCTCCCGAAAAGAAGGCTGCAGCATTAAAGTTCCTGGAATATCTTTGCGGTGATGAGGCAATGCAGCTGTTTGCAAACAACGAGGGCTCCATCATGGCGCGTAAGTCGGTCACCTATACAGATCCTCTGCAGCAGGATGTTGCAAAGTCCATGAGACGTGCCGGCGTTATGGGTACCTTCCCCCAGTATAAGGGCAGTGAGGCAACGGGCGGCATCGGTCAGAGCATCAGCTCTTATTGTTCAGGCAACAGCGGTAGCCTCGAAAGAGCGCGTGAGCTTGCACTCAACGAGTACAATTCCACCGTTCTGGATGTCACCGATACCATTATGAATCCCGAAAAATTCCAGATGATCGAGCCCACCTATACGGTCAATCAGGAAGAATTAGATAAGTTTATTGCATGGTTAAGAACGAGGTAGCTTGCTATGGTTAACACGAAACTGTTTCAAGAAGAGAGGAATTTCTGGGGATGGATTTTTGCCCTTCCCGCAATCCTTTCCCTACTGCTGTTCGTGGCTTATCCCATCGTCTTTTCTGTAATTCTGAGCTTCACCGATCAGAGATCCGCGGCAAATATTCAATTGGATTTTAAGGGGCTTCAGAATTACGTGTATCTGTTCACCAATGCAAGAACGCTGTATTGGCCTTCTATGCTGAACAGCTTCCTGTTTTCGGTGATCTCTACCGTCATTCAAACGGTACTGGGCTTTTTCCTTGCGTACGTGCTGTACAATATGGGTAAGCGCAGCCAGGCAATTTACCGCGTGCTGCTTTACATTCCCGTGGTGCTGCCCAGTGCTGTGGTTGCAATTATGTGGAAGTTTATCTATCAGCACGACAACGGACTGATTGACGTCATTTTAACGCAATGGTTCGGCTTAGAGAATCTTCCCGTGTGGACGGTAACGCCCGGCTGGGCAATGGCTGCGGTTATTCTGACCAATACCTGGCGCTTCTTGGGTACCACGCTCATTCTGTATTTCGTTGCGATGAATGCCGTGCCCAGAGATTGCTTAGAGGGTGCAAAAATTGACGGCGCAAATAAGCTGCATATTCTATGGTATTTTATATTGCCTCTGACGTTTGCCACCACAAAGGTAAACCTCGTAATGTCCTTTGTAGGCGGAATGAAGAGCTTCGATTTGTTCTTCCTGCTGACAGAGGGCTTGGGCAATACGAACGTAGTCGGTATGATCATATTCAATACCATGTACAGGCAACAAAATATGTCGCTTACGGTAACGATGTCCATCGTGCTGTCGCTGATTCTTGCCGTGTTCGTTTACTTCGGTAATTTCTATTTGAAAAAGGTGGATGAGAAAAATGACTGACAGAGTAAACGAAAAAAAGACGATGGATTCCAAAAGGGTAAAATACATCATCGGTCAGGTAGCGTTGATTGTTTTTATGGCAATCGTTACGCTGTGCGTGGTGTATCCCATGCTGTTCGTTATTTCCACCTCCTTCAAAACGTACGGCGAATTTGTAAAGGACCCCTTTGCCATCACCTTCAACCACCCCGAAAATTATGTCAAGGCGTGGGTAGAGGGCAATCTGGGCAGAAGCATTCTGAACTCTGCCACAGTAGCAGTGGTTGCTGTGGTTTGTCAGGTGCTGATTACGGGCTGCTGTATCTTTGCAATGGGCGTGCTTCGCTTTAAGGGCTCCGGGCTTATTATGGGCGTTTTGCTGTTTACGATGTTTATCAGCGGCGAAATGACAACCGTTCCCAATATTATCCTCATCCGCAAGCTCAATCTTTACGATACGCTTGGTGCGCTGCTGTTTCCTGCGGCGTTGGGGCTGTCTGCGATTGGCGTTATGCTTGGTGACGGATACTGTAAGGCGATTCCGGAGGAAATGCACGAATCTGCCAATTTAGACGGAGCTACCGTTCCGCAGATGTTTCTGCTGATAGACCTTCCCCTGTTAAAGCCTGTTTTAACCTATGTTGCAATCGGCTCATTCGGCGGCGCATGGAGTGACTTTTTTGGTCCCTTGATTTACTTACCGACCAATAAGGAAGCACACACGCTTGCCATTACCATCCAACAGTTTAACACACAAAACAATTCAGAATACGGAACGCTTTGTGCTGCGCTTTGTATTTTAGCTGCCCCTGTCGTGCTTGTATACAGCATCTTCTCCAAGTATTTCTTAGAGGGTGTTGCAGTAGGTGCCGTTAAGGGCTAAGGAGAAAGATGATGAAAAAAATCAAAATTGTATCATTGCTTGCTCTTGTTATGATCACTGCCTTTTCTGTATGTGTAATGTTCGGGTGCACACCCGGTAGTTCCACGGGAGACAGTGAAGCAGATGCATATAACCGCCGTCTGGTTGCTTCGCAGGCAAACATCGGCAGAGCTTTGCAGGTGGATGATATTTTCCACGATCAGGCAGACGTGTTTATGACGCCGTTAGAGCCCACCGATACCGATAACGTTACCATCCGTCTGCGTGTGCGTCGCGGTAACGTAAGCAAGGCATCGCTGTTCTTTACCGTAGAGCTGGATAAAATTGCTGACGGTACGGCAAAATATCACGAAATACCCATGGTATTTGAAATTGCAGACGTAACGGAGTATTTCGATTATTATATCTGCGTGATTCCCGCGCAGGTAAGCCCGTATAAATACCATTTCCGCATCGAAAACAACGGATATATTCTGTATTACAACCAGGCGGAAAAGGATATTTACGCATCGGACGATCCTCAGGCGCAAAATCCTACGATCAGCCATACGGGTGACTTTTACGTAATGCCCAACTTTGCAGTTCCCGATTGGTCTAAGGGTACCATCTGGTATTCGCTTATGCCCGATAGCTTCTATAACGCAGATACGCTCACCGACAAAACCTCGACGGGCCCGTATAAGCAGGATGCATGGGGCACGACCCACTTCACAAGTGCAAGCAATTCGGGCGGTCTTTCCTACTTCGGCGGCGATTTGCTGGGCGTAGAGGAGCAGATTGAGTATTTCAAATCTCTGAACGTAGACGCGGTATTCTTAAACCCCATCTGGCTTGCTTATCATAATGCGGGCTACGGTGCCGCAGATATGATGCAGATAGACTCTACCTTCGGCAACGACAATATGCTGACTCAGCTTACCGCGGCATTACACGCTAACAACATGAAGATTATGCTGGACGGCGTGTTCACCTACTTTACCTGGACGGGTACCTGGTACAACCAGAACGGTCTGTTCCCCTTGCCGGGCGCAAACAACGAGGGTGACCCCTACTACGAGGTATACCAACGCTCTGAATCAGGTCAGATTCCCACGGTCTGGGGCAACCCCCGTACCGATTTCAGCAACAAGCTGACAAGAGAGCTGGTTTATTCCTCGCCCTCCTCCGTAATGCAGTATTATATTCTCAACCACGGAATTGATGGCTGGCGCTTAGACGTAGGCGGCGACCTGCAGGGTACGGTGAAGGGGCAGTGGGAAACCCCCACGCAGATTATGCAGGATATGCGCCGTTATCTTAAGGATATCGACGAGGATGTACTGCTTTGCTCTGAGGGTGCGTCGGGCACGATGCTCACCGATTACGCTTTGGATACCTTCTGGAACTTTGACTATTATTACAACGTAAAGGCGTTCTTAGAGTACGATACCACCACTTCTGCTCTTGCTTCCTATAACAAGAGTCTGTATACCTCAATCATGTCTTTACCCAGACAGATTGCCAATGCAAGCTATAACTTCACTGCCAACCACGATATGCCCCGTGCATTGTATGCGTCTAAGGGCGATGTGGCAAAATCGAAGGCAACGGCGATTGTAAACTTTACCTTTGCAGGTGCGCCCGTTATCTATTACGGAGATGAGGTAGGCCTTGCCAACACCTCCTTCTTCGATACGATGAACTGGGATAAATCCACCTGGAACTACGAGTTCTTCAATTTATACCGTGCGCTGACGGGTGTGCGTACCGATTATAAGGAGCTGTTCAAGGACGGCGTTCTGATGGACCTTGGCTTAGAGGAATCGGACAATATGATTGGCTATGCACGCTGGAAGGGCAACGATAAATGCGTTGTTCTGATGAACCCCTTCGACAGACAGGTCGATAATTTCGAGCTCAACGTCCGCTCTTTAGAGCTGAAAAACGGTGACGTTCTTTACGATTATCTCACCGGCAGAACCTATACGGTTCAGAACGGTAAGGTCAGCGTAGACGTAGCCTCCGGCGGTGCTGTGCTTGTCAACGGCAAAGGCAACAACTGGGCAGGCATCTACGAGGTGAAGAACATCGGCAGCTCGCAGAACGGCTGGGATTCTTATGTAGAAGACGGTATGCTCAAGCTTACCGGCAACAGCGATGTAGAAAACCCCTATCTTGCATATTTGCCCGTATTCAACAATGCAGAGGTCAAGGCAGAGCTTGCGTTCGGTCAGGGCAGCTACGCACTTGTTTTAAGAGCGGATGAGAGCAAGGATGCTCCCTTCTATGCAATTGTACTCGACGCAACGGGTAACGGTAAGGTTGTTTACCGTCTTACCAAGGGCGGCGAGGTGCAGACGGTGAAGGGCTTAAGCTTTGCAGAGGGTGAATCGGTATCCGTACAGCGTAAGAGCAACAACACCTTTGTTGCAGTACGCTACGCAAAGGACGGCACGGCAACCGAGCTGACCACCACGGAAGCGTATATCCCCACGATGGATTGGGATATCATTGGCGGCGTTGCTCCCATTTCGGGTGAAACCACTCTTGCAAACATCAGCGTTAAGGGCACGGCAGATCAGATGGCTACCGAATTTGACAAAATCGATTCGATGTCCCTGACCTTAGGAAACCCCGAAAAAATCGTCATCAATAACGGCACGCTGACCTTAAAGGGCGATGCGTCCGTTCAGGCTTGGCTTGCTCCCTCTCATATGACGGATATCAGCGCCAAGGCAAAGCTCACGTCCACTCCCGTGGCAGGCTTTACGGGTGTTACCGTATGGCAGAGCGAAAACAACTACCTGTTTGTTGGCAGAATGACCGAAAGCGGCAAAACGCAACTGGTATTCGGTCAGGTATTAAACGGCTCCGTTAACAAAGCGGCGGCAATCGATAACGTAGAGGGCGACCTGTACGTACAGATCGAAAAGATCGGTCAGTATTTCTACGCGAAGTATTCCACCGACGATCAGGTATATCAGTCGCTTGGATGCGGCATCTTGAGCAACTACTCCGAAATGTATGCAGGCTGTGTGAATACAGATTCTGCGGACGCCACCTTCGATTGGTTCTGCTTCGGTGATTCCATTCATGCAGAGGGCTCGTCTGCGGACCATCAGTTCTACGGAGAGCTGAATTATTCCGCTGCTTCTTACGATGGTGCGCAGGTTTACCTTTCTACCACGGGCGGTATCTGGGAATATTGTCCCGGTGGCTTGAAGCAAACGCACATTTCCGCAACGAAGGCACAGCTGAACTGCGGTTCGAACATCTTTGAAAGCTTTAAGGCAGATTTCACCCTGCAGCTGATTGAGGCAGGCTCCTTCTCCTCCAACGTAAGCTTCCTGTTCGGTGTGAACAAGGGTATCGATAACGGTGCGGTTGTGCTCGACAGAAACGGCATGGTATCGCTGACCTTCGGTGATCAGACGCTTGCATCCTATCAGATCAAGGATTTCAGCAACGAAAAGCAATACCGCTTTGTTGTTGTGATGAATCAGGATAAGAAGGTTACCGTATTCTTAGGCGAAGAGCCCGTTGCCATTCTGCAGGAGAGTATGCCCGCATATGTAAAGGGCACGCAAAAGATTGTTGGCTACAAAACGTGCTTCACGGTAACAAGCTCCAACTTCTTCCATTACTACCGTACCTGGAACTACGCAGAGGGTAGTGTAATGGTTCCCGTAAGCGATTATATCATTCTCAACAACACCACGACCTCCCGTGCGGCTCTGCTCAACGGCGGTGTATCCGACGTGCTGATGGCGGCAAACGTACAGATCTCGCCGCAGCGTAACAGAAGATACGGCAAGTTTGCGTTCTATCTTGATGCAACCGCAGGTGCTACCGTAGAAAACGAGGGCTATCTGGTAGGTGCAGAGGGCAACGGAACAAAAACCCGTGTTTATGTGGAATCGCTGGGCGAGCGTCTTGCAGAGAAAGAGGTGGATTGCAACAATTTAAGCTTCTACCTGATCGTTGCTGTGGTAGACGGAAAGGTTGAAATTTACGTAGATAAGTACAGCGAGGGCGCAGAGCTCGGCTTAAAGAACTATTCCAAGACTCCCGTTCTCACCTACGATATCGGTCATTCCGTCGGCGGCGCACTGCAGGTGTACAGCTATCAGGCAAGTGTAACGCTTGCACGCTTACGCGTCTACGGTCTGCAAGCGGGAGAGGATTATAAGCAACTCCCCATTTTCACCGACCGTATGATCGAGATTGACGAGCGTCAGACTCCTGCAAAGGAAGATGCCTTCGAGCTTGCAGGTGTAAATAAGTTCAGCTGGGATTTCAGC
>JAFQWR010000143.1 GCA_017407365.1 Clostridia bacterium | reverse complement strand
CTTGGTCGAAATGCCCAAAAACCACCCTTTTCAGAGGGCGAAATTGCGAAAAATTTTTCGAGAAATAAAAAAAGAGTGCCAAAACTATTGTATTTTTTTTGACATTGTTGTATAATGTTAATTGAGGAATATTCTACCCTACAGTAGTCTGTACTTTTTTGTGTAGGCAATTGGCGATAAAAACTTAAAGAGAGGGTTGTCTAATGGCTTTTTTGGAAAAGATAAATGATTTTCTCCGAAACTATGCACCGGATAATATCATCGTAACGATTTTATTGGTACCGTTGCTTCTGGTTCTGCTTGTTGTGGGCATCTATTGGCTGATCAAGGGTATCGTTGCGCTCGTAAAGCTTTGCACCGGCGTATATAAGCGCCGCAAGGTTCGTCAGGCAGCGAACTACAGCGCCCCCAATTTTGGCGATTCCGTTGCTGTTAAGCGCGTAAACTACGACGACAAGATCCTCACGCACGAAAGCGAAACCGCCGCTTTAGAGCTCCTCAATCAGGAGGCTGCCGAAGAGATGGAGCGCCGCCGTCAGGAGGAAATTGCCCGTCTGAAGGAAGAAACGGAAAGAAAAGAGGCAGAGGAAGCCGAAAAGGCAGGCAAGAAGCCCAAGGAAGAAAAGCCCGCCGAGCCCGTTGCTGTTGTTGAGGGAGAGGATCCCGAGGCTGCAAGAAAGGCCGCAGAGGAAAAGGCGCGCAAAAAAGAACGCAGAGAAGAGCTCAAGCGTATCCGCACCGGCTACTACGGCAAGTGGGAGGTATTCAGTGACGAGGGTCGTGGCTACCGCTTCCGTCTGGTTGCTTCCAACGGCGAGCGTCTTTGCACCAGTGAGCTGTACGGCAACAAGGGCAGCATCAAGAGAGGCACCGACGCCTTCACCAAGAGTGTTCAGAACGACAACTTCCAGATCTATCAGGATAAGAACGATATGTTCCAGATCAAGTTCTACAACGATCAGGGCCGTATCATCGTGGTAGGCGAAACCTACACCTCCGAGCAGGGCGCACGCAACGCGGTAGAATCCATGAAGAGATTCAGTCTTACCGCTAAGTTTATCGATTACGATAAAGAGCAGATCCGTCTTGCCGCAGAGGAAGAGCGCAAGGCAGCGCGTCGCCGTAAGGCGGCAGAGCGCCGTGCCGCTAAAAAGGCAGAGGCAGAGGCCGCTAAGGCTGCTGCAGCAGAGGCTGAGGGCGAGGCAGCTCCCGTAGCAGAGGCTCCCGTGGCAGAAGCTCCCGTGGCAGAGGCTCCCGTAGCAGAGGCTCCCGCGGCAGAAGCTCCCGTAGCAGAGGCTGCTGCTGTTGCAGAGGCTCCCGCAGAGGAAAAGCCCGCAGAGGAAAAACCCGAATAATACATACAAACGGCAAGATAGCACTTGCCGTTTTTCTTTTGTGTCAGGTAAAATGTATATCATAAAAAATAAAGCAGTTGCCGTGGGATTGCTCCCTTTTAGCAGCTGCTTTTTCGTTTTATGCAGTTTTGTTGCTTGCTCATATCATGCGGTATATTAACGTAAAATATAGGTGTCAGATAACAACGTCCTCCAGCACCAGCTCGTCAAAGTCCACGGCGTCGATAAAGTCTCCCGGAACAAATTTTGCCGAATGAAATTCCACAAAGCTGTTTACGTGCTTGCTGAGCAGTACGGGGGTGGGTAAATCCAGCTTGTAGCAGATTTCTGCAAGGTAATCCCAGAAGAGTGAGGCGTCGAAGCGTTCCTCAAATACAAAGATTTCATTTTTGCGCACCTTGTGGTTGATGATTGTTTTTGCCCAGATTTTGAACATAATACGCTTCCCTTTTGTTACGAAATGTGTTGAATTGGTATTAGTATACCACGAGTTGTGCAGAAATGCAAAATATTTATTGACAAATTTCGCAAATAAGATTAAAATAAATAGAAATGCTTTGTCTGCTTATAAGGTCAGGCGCTTTTGACAGGGTATTTGTGATATCAATGAACGGTACTGCATTTTGTGCAGTAAGGCATAAAGGAACGGTTATGGAAAAAACAGGCATTGTTTGCTGTGATGTATACGATCAGCAAAAAATAGATGAGGCCGTGCAGAGGCTGCTTGCGCTGATAGGCGATCAGGCAGAAATCGTGCGCGGTAAAAAAATGCTGCTGAAAGCAAATCTTGTGGATAAAGCGCGGCCCGACCGCATGGCGACCACGCACCCCACGGTGGTGGCGGCTGTGGCAAAGGCGTTTGTATCGCTTGGCTGTGAGGTCACGGTGGGCGATAGCTCCGGCGGCCCCTTTACCAAGGCGTATATGGGCTCTGTTTACCGTGCCTGCGGTATGGATGAAGCCGTGGCTTATGCAGGCGCAAGCCTGAACGAGGATTTTGGTTACGGCGAGATGGTGCGGGAAGAAAATCTTGCCCGAAAAAAATTGGAAATTATCGATGCGGTGCGCAATGCGGATTTCGTGGTAAACGTCACCAAGTTCAAATCCCATTGCTACACAGGCTATACGGGTGCGGTGAAAAATCTGTTTGGTACGGTACCCGGTCTGAACAAGGCACAGCTGCACGCGGAATACCCCGAGCTTGCGGGGTTTACCGATTTACTGATTGATATCGAGCGTACGCTGAGTGAAAAGGTCACCCTGCATATCATCGATATGGTCGTCTGCATGGAGGGTGCGGGCCCTACAAGCGGCACGCCCAAGCCTGTGGGGGCGCTCGTTGCCTCGCGCTGTCCTTACTCGGCAGACGCGCTTGCCCTGCAGCTGGTAAGCAAGGGGGTAGAGGATATGCCCCTTACCGCACGTGCGATCGAGCGCGGTATTTTTGACGGCTTTTGGCAGAGTGCCGTGGTGGGCGATGCTTACAACCATCTGATTGTTTCCGATTTCGACCTTACGCCGCCCGATACGGTCATGCCGTTGAATAAGGTGGTGCCCAAGTTTTTACTGCCGCTTTTCGAGCGCTGGGCAACCAAGCGCCCGCATATCCCCAAGTCCAAGTGCAAGGGCTGTGAAAAGTGCAAAAGGCACTGTCCGCCCGAGGCCATCGTGATGGTAAAGGGTAAGGCGGTGATTGACCGTAAAAAATGTATCAAGTGCTATTGCTGTCAGGAGCTTTGCCCCTATCACGTGGTGCAGGTGAAAAAGCCGTGGATTTACCGCTTGATGCGGTGGCTTACGGGCTCCGGCAAGGGCAAAAAGAAATAATTTCGGAGTAAGTCGATCGGCAAGCGGGCTTGTCGGGCTTCGTAAACAAGCGCAGGAGGATGGCAACGGGATGTCTGTGAGGAATATTTTTAAGCGGATTCAAGAGCCCTTGAAGAAGTATTGGCAGCAAAGCTTTATGTTCTTCAATCTTTCTATGGTCTTTGTATATCTCTGCTTTATCCTTTCGGTGCTTATGTTTGTGGGATCGGAGGAGTTCCGCATCGCGCTTTTTGCCGTAGAGCTTACGCCCGAGGTGGTGGTTTCGCTTTTGCCTGCGATGCTACATTCCTTTTTGTGCTTTTTGCTGGGTATTGCAATTCAGCTGTTTGTTTCTGTTCCCCTTTCCGTTATGATTGAAAAAACCTATCATAACCGCAAGCCCGATCTTGTCAGCTACGCAGAATCCCTCCGTATGGGAGTTAAGGGCTTGTTGCTTGGTGCGCTCCGTGGAGCGATAACCGTTCTTCTTGGCTTGCTTCTGATTGTGCCCGGGGTGTGGTATGCGTTCAAAACCTCGCTTGCTACCTATATTTATGCGGAAAATCCCGCACTTGGCG
>JAFQWR010000142.1 GCA_017407365.1 Clostridia bacterium | reverse complement strand
TTTATGTTATAATAGTAAAAATAAGTAAATGAGGGAAAAGAATATGCCTTGTAATGTATGCGGAGCCGATAGCGGAAAGTATTTTCTTTGCTTTAAGTGTAACAAATTAAAGGAAGAGGGCAAGGTTGTAAAATGTCCTGATTGCGGTCAGTGGCACTATGCAGATAAACCTTGTAAATGCAAAGGAGATGCCGCTCAGCAAAAGGCAAAGCCTGCTCCTGCAACGGAAAAACCTGCAACAGCGGCTATGGCAGAGGGGGTTTGTATTGTCTGTGGTGCAAAAGCTCCAAACGGGCACTTATGCCGTGATTGCTTTTACGAAATGAAGGATTATAAGGATAGCTTTGATAAAAATTCCAGGGCATTTGATATGAAGGATTATTATTTTAATCTACGCTCAAATATCTATCGAATGAAAACCTTTGATTTTATCAAAAGCAACTGCAATAAGCTGATGGCAATTGCCTATTTCCTTTCGGAGTTATACCGCGACAGCTCCTTGATGGATCGCGTGGTAAACGATATTAAAGAAATCATCGATGCCAAAAAGCCCAAGGAAGAGGTTAAGGTTTCGGAAGAGGTAAAGCAAAAGGATAGTCATAAAGAAGAGCTTCGCCGTACTTGTGACGGTCATTATGTAAAAAGCGATCCCGAAATTATCATCGATGATATTTTGTACGAAAACCGTATTGTGCATTGCTACGAAAAGAAGGTTCCTATCGATTCGGACGAGCAAACCATTAAGTGTGATTGGTTTATTCCCGTCACCGATAGCAGACACGGTATCTACATAGAATACTGGGGTATGCACACCAAGGATTATTTGCAAAACAAAGCGCGTAAGCGTCAGGCATATAAGGATCACGACATTCCGTTGATCGAAATCGAAAAGGATGATTACAGAGATCGTCAAGGCTTAACCGACAGAATCATTTCCGAAATCAATATGCTTGCTAAAAAATACTTCCACATCACCGATTATCTCAAATAAAGCAAAGGCTCCGCAAGGGAAACACCCAAACGGAGCCTGATTTTTTATGTATTTTAGCTTCTTAATTTTTGTTTGCGTACCAATCCAGCAAGCAACTGCCTGCAAAAACAAGGGCAAGAAGGAAGAAATACAAGCCAAATCCGTTGGTGATAAAGGGAAGCATCGCAGCGGTTGCGCCAAGCAGGCACACGGCTTCAAACAAAAATCTTCTTTTTAGCTTTATGATTGCAAACAGCGCTGTTGCAAAGGCAGAGCCTGCCACAAGAAGTCGCAGGAGAATTTGCACAAAGGCAAGAAAGGCACCTTCAAACAACAAAAAATCGCCTGTAAAAAGCAGAATTGCTTCAATAATCATCATGGCAAGTGCGATAATTGCAACAATCACGCTTACGGCTGTCCGTAAAATAATACTGAGCTTTTTCATGCAAAATTCCTCCCTACCATAGCTGTAACGAGGTCGCTCGTAATAAAGTCGCAGAGGATTACACCCAAGGGTCCTTCCGCATCGGGAATACTGCTTTTTAACCATTTGTGAATCTCGTGTGCAGGGAAGCCTGCGTATAGGGGAGGAAAGCACTCTTCAAAATAACAGCTCGTAAAGTTTATCACCAGATCATGGTCAGAAGCAGAGGCTACCGTAAAGGCATTGCCAATGTCTGCTATTTTTTCTTCCGCATCCTTTACCACATAGTTATCCTGAATGTAAATGCGATCAAGGGTAAAGGAGTTGTCATCCGACCATCCATAGTAGCAGGGAAGTCCGATTGTTGCGCCTGAATAACGGGCAAGCACGTGTATCTTTCCGCGCGCTTCTCCCACCGTTTTAGGCAGAGCCGTGCTTGTGCTGACCTCGCTGTACGAAAGCAGCATTTGCTCCAATACCTCGGTAAAATCTTTATCCGAGTTTTTAGATGAAGCATCCTCTTTGATAGAAACAAGCAAAAATTCGCTTGGATTATCACGGAGGAAGCAAATCATATCACTAAGTACATCCTCAAAATACGTTTTTTGATCAACAATACTGTGTACGATTCTGAGCTTATTATCTGTAATCTGCAGGCGGATATCCAAAAACCGTACGCCCATTTCCATTTGCTCTGCAATGCTTAAGGTTTGGCATTTGCCAACAGCGTCTGCAATCGAATGCAGTGCGCCCGAATCGTGCGTGCCGGGTATGGTAAGTGCGTTGATGGCTGTGGCGTCATCAAGCGAAGCCATCCAGTCTGCACGTGCGGATTGTGCCCGTTGCATTGGTATCACCGAAAAAACGGCAAGCCCAACAAAAGCAACGAGAACAATGATATGAAGTAGTTTTTTGCGATTCATATCTGAAGCTCCCTTTCGTTTTTTGTGTCGCAAAGGAATCAGGCATTGCCTCAAAGCTTCCTTTTAGTGAAAAAATACAGTAATGTAAACAAAACGACACGCTATTATTATAGCACCTTTTCCGGAATTAGTAAACCCTTTGTGCGAAATTATACAATATTTTTGCCTGTTAAGCGCTAATAAAGTTTTCCTTTACATACAAAGGGATAGCGGGCTTAAGGCTGAGTGATTTCTCTACGCAGGGTAAAGCTTTCAGGCAAGCGGAAGATTTCCTCCTTGATAAAAAGAGGAAAGATGTATTCCTCCTTCAGT
>JAFQWR010000141.1 GCA_017407365.1 Clostridia bacterium | reverse complement strand
CCTGCTTACAAGGCGTGCCAAGTGCCTGCAAGTGACTGCCCGATGGCGTGCTTCGTTCCTGCAAGTGGGCAGACTTGGTTATTTCGCCCTGCTTTCAAGGCGTGCCAAGTGCATACAAGTGACTACCCGATGGCGTGCTTCGTTCCTGCAAGTGGGCAGACTTAGTTACAACGCCCTGCTTACAAGGCGTGCCAAGTAGCTGCAAGTGACCGCCCGATGGCGTGCCAAGTGCAGGAAGGTAAACGGTTTACCATTCTTCCTCACCGATACAGCCAAGAGCGGCGCGGTCGGTGCGGTCGCAGATTAAGGGGGTTACGGTGACGTAGTCCTCGTTTACCAGATGGATGTCGGTATCCTCTGACTGACCGTGGTTTTTGCCCAAAGAGGGGCCGTCCAGCATATACACGCCCTCTCCCTGCGGCACGTAGCTATCCTCAAAGGTCTGCAAGGCAAGCCGTGCGGCACGTAGCCCACGCCACTCTGCCCTTGGCGCAGAGGGAAAATTGAGGTTGTAGATGCCGCGGGAAAAATCCCACGAAAGAATTTTGGGCAGGCTTTCTGACACAAAGGCAGCAATTTCGGTATAGCTTTCTCTGCCCGTTTTTGCTACCGACAGAGCAATCGCCCTGCGGCGGTATTGCGCACCCTCCATAGCGGCGTTGACCGTGCCCGAATACATTACGTCCCTGCCAATATTTTCCCCTGCGTTGATGCCCGAAATGATGAGGTCGAGCTGAAAATCGGTGCGGTGCAGAATGAGGAATTTGGTGCAGTCGGCAGGAGTGCCCGAAAGGCTGTACGCCTCGCAGGGAAGCTCCCGATGCGCTTGCAGAATCAGCGGCTTGCGGATGGAAAGAGAATGGCTTGCGCCGCTTCTTTCGCCGTCCGGGGCGATGACAAGCACCTCGTGATGGGGCGAAAGCGCATCGATGAGCGCACGGATACCCACGGCATGGATGCCGTCGTCGTTGGTGAGAAAAATCTTCATAATACTCCTGATAACAAAAGCGCCGCAAGGCTTTTATTTGCATTACGGCGGTTTTTACGGATTGATCCGATGGGCTTTTGCCTTCGTATGGCGGCACATCGGCAAGGGGAGCGCATACGCACCCCTGCGGCTCCCTCTACTGCCAAAGACGATCGGGCAGAGCACGGAGCAAAAGGGCTACGCACAGGCCGCACAACGCCCCTACGGGCAGGCTGATGCAAACGGATACAGGGATGTACCACAGCACGGCAGAGCCGCCCAAAAGGGCGTATACAACCAGCTGTACGGCGTTATGCACCGCCGCCGCCACGCCGCAGATGCCCGTGAGCGAAAGCCTTGGATAGAGCGAATGAAACAGCAGCGCACTTACCGCAAGCGAGGCAATGCCGCCCGTGAGCGAGAAGCACAGCGAAAACACACCCTGAAAGAGAGCGGATACCAGACATTTTGCTAAAAGCACCAGACCTCCCTCACGGAAGCCGTATTTTACCAGCACAAGGGTGATGATGGCATTGCCAAGCCCAAGGCGGATAAAGGGTGCAAACGGAAACAGCGGCGGAAACAGGTTTTCCACCAGAAACAGAATGAGCGACAGCGCAAGCAACAGCCCGAGCCGTGCGATTTTTTTTGCAAGCTTCATATCAGTAGAGCATTTTTGCACCCTGCGGCAGGTCCAGCACCTTGCCGTATAGCGGCGTTACCTCGAATGCCTCGGGGTGCCTGCCCTCCTCTGCAAGAAGGTAGATGCGCTTATTCTCCCAATACTCCTCGATATCCTCGGTGAAGTACGAAAAGCGCAGCACGTATTCCATTACGGCAGGGTTTATTTTCACCAGCGCGCCCGTAGCACCCTCTGTGGCAAGTGCGGAAAACAGCTTGCCGCGCAGACGGAAGCAGACGTAATCGTTGGAGTGGATTTCGCCGTCGCCGCCGCAATAGGGGCAGGGCTGAAGCATGGTGGTTGAAATTTCGTTATGCGTTTTTTTGCGGGTGATTTCTACCAGACAAAGGTCTGTCATACCCAGCAGGGTAGAACGGATTCTATCCTTTGCAAGCTCCTTGCTCAGCACGGAAAGCACCTCTTTTTTATGCTCATCCGTGACCATATCGATAAAGTCGCAGATGATGATGCCACCGATGTTTCTGAGGCGGAGCTGACGGGCGATTTCTGCCGCGGCAAGCAGGTTGGTCTGAAAAACCGTTTCCTCCAGGCTGCTTGCGCCCACGTATTTGCCCGTGTTTACGTCGATGATGGTGAGCGCCTCGGTGCGGTCGATGACAAGGTATGCGCCGTTTCCCAAGGGCACCTTGCGCTCGAGCAGGGCGTCGATTTGCTCGGTGAGCCTGAAATGCTCAAACAGCTCGTCTGCGCCGTCGTACCACAGCACCTTTTCCTTTAAGTGCGGAAAGGTGGTGCTGATGACGCTCGTGACGTCGTAGAAGGTGCGGCGGTCGTTGACGTAGATGTGCTGAACGTCGGGCGTGATGAGGTCACGCAGGGAGCGGTAGATGAGGTCGCCCTCCTCAAACACCGCCTCGGTTACCGATGCGTTTTCGTAGCGGGCAAGAATGCTTTCGTAGGTGGCGGTAAGGTAGCGGATTTCCTCGCGGATTTCCTCCCTCGTTGCCGTGGTTGCCGCCGTGCGGATTACAAAGCCGCCGCTTTGGGGCTTATCCTCCGTTACCCACTGATACAGACGCTTGCGTGTGGGCTCGTGCGTGATTTTTCGGCTCAGCCCCACATAGTTTACGCAGGGCATCATTACAAGAAGCCTGCCCGAAAGGGTGGGGCGTGTGGTTACACGTGCGCCCTTGGTGCCAATCTGATCCTTTACCACCTGCACCATAACGTCGTCGCCCACCGAGATGGAAAGCTCCTTTTCGCCAAGACCCTTCTGACGGATTTCCTCCGTTTCGGCAAGGTCGCCGACAAACAGATAGGCGTTGCGCTCCAAGCCGAGGTTGATAAACGCCGCCTGCATACCTTCAAGCACGTTGACCACTCTGCCGCGGTAGATATTGCCCACGACCTTTTTGCTCTGATCGCGCTCTACGTGCAGCTCGATCAGCTTGCCCCCATCCGTCAGCGCAACACGCTTGCGGGAGTTTACGGAGCTGATGAAAATATCCTTTGCCATATTATGCCTCGAACATCTTTTCTAAGGGGATTAAGCCCTGTTCCGTTTGTGTGTACTGACCAATGCGAAGAATCGATGCCGTGCTGAGATGATATTTTTCCTCGATATAGCCTGAAAGCCTGTCTGCACGCAGGTTGATCTGCCCGTGACGCAGAAGCGCCACGATGCTATCTCCCTCTGCCCTTAGCGACAATAGCTCTGCCTTGTAGTCTTTGCTCTGTGCCTTACCCTTTTGCACGTAGTGGATTTCAAGCGACTCTGCCTCGGAAAGCTCCGTGCAGATTCCGGCAAGATCTCCCTCGCCCTCAAAGGCAATGCGATATTCCCCCGCCGCTATGATGGCGGCAAGATTGGGGTTTTTATCGGTATGATATGCCGCTACCGCCACGATGTCGGGCGTGGTTACGCGTTGAAGCGGGTTAAAAACTCCTCGGGCGAGAGCGAGGTGGCTACCGCGCAGTATTCGCTTTCGGAGGAAATGCCCACGCCAAGGGGCGCGGAAAAATAGATGAGCATATGCGGATGGAAGCCGCCCGAAAACTCCACGGGAATGCCCCCTCTGCGGAACACACGCTGAAAGTAGTTGAGAACGTCTAAATGCCCAAGATAGGCTGCCGCACCACGCTTGGTGTATTTTACCACTAACACGGCTTGCCCCCCTTCTGCGCATTGAGCGCCTGGCATTTGCCCTCCTTACCCGCACCGCAGGCGGCACAGCTCTTGCGGCAATCACCCGTGGTGACGCCGGCATACGCCCTTTCTCTTTCCCGTTGGAAATATGCGGTGGAAACTCCGCTGTCAAAAAACTGCCAGGGCAGAAGCTCGTCTACCCCGCGCGCCTTCAGATACAGCGATTTATCCACGCCGCATTCTGTAAACGCCTCCTCGTAGTATTGCGGCTTGAACTGCTCTGTCCAGCTGTCGAAGCGTGCGCCCTTGCGGTATGCCGCCTCGATGACAGAGGCAAGCCTTCTGTCGCCACGTGCGAGAATCGCCTCCATTTCGGCGGTGGCGTAGTCGCTGTACGAGAAGCGGAAGGTTTTGCCGCGCAGGCTGTCACGGAGGATTGCCTGCTTTTTCATAATGCTTTCCTTTCCCTCAAACGCCTCCCACTGGAAGGGAGTGAAGGGCTTGGGAATGAACACGTTGCAGCTGACGGAGATGGAAAGCAGCTTGCCCGTGTTGCGATGCTCGTAAAACAACCGCTTCACCTCGTGCGCGAGGTCTGCAATCGCCTTGATGTCCTCCTCCGTTTCGGTGGGAAGCCCCATCATAAAATACAGCTTTACGGTGGCATAGCCGCGCTCAAACGCCTCGATTACGGCGTTTTTGATATCTTCCTCGCTGATGTTTTTGTTGATGACGTCACGCATACGCTGTGTGCCTGCCTCGGGGGCAAAGGTGAGTGAGCTTTTGCGTGCATTTTCGGTGAAGTCGCCGTCGAAGGAATCGGCACGGAGAGAGGGAAGCGCAAAGTTTACGTGCAGCTCGTCTGCCACGCATTTTACACCGCCGATCAGCTCCTTTAAGTGGGTGTAGTCGCCCGTGGAAAGGGAGCTCATGCTCACCTCCTCGAAGCCCGTTTGCTCCACCAGACTTCTGCTCATTTCCACAAGCTTTTCTACGCTTCGCTCGCGGATGGGGCGGTAGGTGAAGCACGCCTGACAGAATCTGCAGCCTCTGCTGCACCCTCTGAAAAGCTCTACCACGCCGCGGCTGTGCACCACCTCGATGTTGGGCACAAGCTGACGGGTGGGGAAATAAGCGCTGTCTAAATCCTTGATTACGGCACGGCGGATGGGCTTGGGGGTTGTCATGCTTTTCAGCCTGCCGTCCTCATGATAGCTGACCTCGGCAAGAGAGGGTATGTAGATGCCCTCGATATCCTGCGCAAGACGCAGAAACTCCGCCTTTTTCAGCCCCTTTTTTTTTGCATTCGCCATACAGCCTCGTTACTTGAAGCAGATGCTCCTCGCCGTCGCCAATCATCACGAGGTCGAAAAAATCTGCCACCGGCTCGATGTTGAAGGTGCAGGGTCCGCCCGCCATTACGATGGGATATTCCTCGCCCCTATCCTCACTGCGGAAGGGGATGCCTGCGCTATCCAGCATTAAAAGCACGTTGGAATAGCACATTTCGTATTGCAACGAAAAGCCGATGAGATCGAACGAGGCAAGGGGAGAACGTGTTTCAAGCGAAAAAAGCGGCTCCTTCTCCCTTTTGAGCGCCTCGAACATATCGGGCCAGGGAGCAAAAGCACGCTCGCAACAGATATCCGGTTGATCGTTGAGCTGATGGTATAATATTTTTACACCGAGATTGCTCATGCCAACCTCGTATACATCGGGGAAACACAGACACACCCTCCATGCATTCTGCTTCATGGAAGGTGTGTTATATTCCCCACCCGTATAACGGGCAGGCTTTTCAACGCTATTCAAAATTTTTCGTAAGGTCGCCTGAGTCATTATTTGCTACTCTTTTTACGGGCAGCCGTTTTTGCCACGATAACTGCGGCAAGGCCAACGCCCAGAATACCGGCCGCTACGGGAATCGCCCAGCCGTAATCGCTCGACATCACTGCACCAAAGGTTGCAGCGGTGAACAGAACTGCTGCCTCAGACGTTTTGCCGGGGCTTTGCTCAGAGCCGGAGAAGGTTACCGTTTTGCCTTTGAATACAATCTCCTCGGTGTCTGCGCCGTGTGCGGCAATGATCTTCTGACCCTTGAAGGTGATGGGAATGTTGGGCACGTAGTAGGAGCTGCTGCCGCCGGGATCCAGGTGCAGAACAAGCAGCTTGCCGTTATCCTCTACGTGAACGATGCTGGTTACTCTG
>JAFQWR010000140.1 GCA_017407365.1 Clostridia bacterium | reverse complement strand
TTGCCTCAAAGGCGGGGGTCTGCACCACCAGATGCTCCTCGTGCTTTTTCATAGGCTGTACGCTTACACGCTTGGGTTGAACAAGAAACAGCGGTCTGCGATTGCCCACACCAAAGGGCTCCATACGGGCAAGCGATTCCGCAAGCGAAAGGTCGATGTCATTTTCGTCGATTTCGGCATCGTACTCCTGCACCTGCTCAGGCATTACGGCACGGTCTGCAAAGGCACACGCTCTCTGACGGAATTCCTCTAAATGCTCTGCCTTCAACGATACACCTGCCGCCTGACTGTGACCGCCAAACTGCAACAGAATATCCTGCATTTCAGAAAGAAGCTGAAACAGGTTTACCCCCTCTACGCTTCTGCCCGAGCCCTTGATTGCTCCGTCTGCGTCGCAGAAGATAAATACGGGGCGCTTGTAGCGATCGGTCAGCTTGCTGGCAACGATGCCAATGACGCCCGCCTGCCAATCGGGATGGTAAAACACAAGCACACTGCCACGCAGAATGCTTAAAAAGCGGCTGTCGGAGGAAAGCTCATTAAGCATCTGCTCGCACAGCTGCTGACGCTCGGTATTGGCGCGGTCAAGCTCCTCTACCACCTCGCTGAGGCGGCTCTCGTCCTCCTCAAAAAACAGACTGAGCGCACGCTTTGCCTCGCCCACCCTGCCTGCGGCGTTGATGCGCGGCACTACGGTAAAGGCAAGCTGAACGGCGGTAACCTCCTTCTGCCCGCTTTTTTCGAGCAGCTTTTTGATACCGGGTCGGGGATTAGCGTTCAGCATTTTTAAGCCCTCGGTCACGATATCGCGGTTTTCACCCAAAAGGTCCACGCTGTCTGCAACGGTGGCAATGGTTGCGATATCCAGATACGAGAGGGCATATTCCCTGCCAAACAGGGCCTCTATTACTTTATATGCTACCCCTGCACCGCAAAGAGCGGTTACAGAAGGATTGCTGTCTTGCTTGGGATTGACCACAGTGCATACGGGCAACGCCTTGGGCAGCTCGTGGTGGTCGGTAACGATTACGTCGATACCCTTTTGCATAATCACGGCAATATCGTCCTTAGCGGAGATGCCGCAGTCGCAGGTGATGAGAAGGGTGGGGGCGTGCTCCCTGATGAGGTAGTCGATTGCCTCTAAATGCAAGCCGTAGCCCTCCTCCCGCTCGGGAATATACCAATTTACCCGTGCGCCCTTATCTAAAAGCGCAAGGTACAGAATGGAAACGGAGCAAATGCCGTCTGCATCGTAATCGCCGTAAATTACGATGCTTTCGCCCGATTGGATTGCACGGTGAATGCGTGCGACAGCCTCCCTCATGCCCGTGAGCGCAAAGGGATCGCTGAAATGCTGCACGCCTGCCGTAAAATAGCGCAAAAGAGCAGCCTCCTCTGCGATACCTCGCGAAGAAAGCAGCTCTAATACCTCGGTGCGAATATGAAATTTTGGGTCAAACTCGTGTGACACAAAAAACTCCTTACGGCGGATTTCTTCTACAACAAAGGGCCTTCCTTTACGCGGAAGACCCTCTGCGAGATTGTGATGAAAACTTATTAAGCTTCTTCAGCTGCAGGCTTAGCCTTTTTTGCAGCTTTTTCACGCAGCTTTATCTGCTTCATATATTCGCTCTTATCGCCCTTTTTCTTGATGGAATGCTCCATATAAACTGCCCAAAGCTCAGGCGAGATGAATACGGAAGACCAAACACCTGCGAACAGACCGATGATGATGGGGATAATGAACTCGGTGATGGATGCGCCGCCTAAGAATGCAAGAGCAACCAGGGGGAGCAGGGTGGTGATGGTGGTGTTGATGGTACGGGTAACCGTATCACGAACGGCACTGTTTACCAGGGGAGTGGGAGCAAGTGCGCTGTCTGCTCTGCGTTTTTCACGGATACGGTCGAATACGATAATCGTGTTGTTGATCGAATAACCGATAATCGTGATAACAGCAGCGATGAAGGTGCTGTTGATCTGCAGGTTGATGATAGCAACGATTGCAACCATCACGAGCACGTCGTGCAGTAAGCCGAATACAGCAGCAAGACCGCTCGAGAAGGAACGGAAACGGATTGCAATGTAAACCAGGATGAGAACAGCTGCAACGATGACAGCTACGAAGGTGTACAGAACGAGCGTTTCGGATGCGGATGCAGAAACAGATTCTACGTTACGAACGAAATCGTCCTCTGCATATTCAGCGCTGAAATGAGCGGAAACAGCCTCAAACAGTCTGTCGCCCTCACTGCCGTAGGAGCCCATGATAACAGCACGGAGATATTCCAATACGTCGGTATCCTCGATAAAGGAATCTGCGATCTCGGGGTGCTTTGCCTTCATGTCTTCGATGGAGGGAGCAACGAACTTGATGATCATGTTTGCATTGGTGGTGCCGATATCACTCGACTGAACGGGAGCAAAATCGGTAACACCCTCTGCCTTTAAGAAATCGATGATGGTGTTTTCTACTGCCTGCTTGTTGCTTGCGTTCATTTCGCTGCCCGTTTCAACGGTAAGCACGGTGCCGCCGGTGAAGTCGATACCGAGGTTTAAGAAATTATTACCGCTTACAGCACGGAAAATCATAAAGCCTGCGCCGAGCAGAATAACAACAAGGGAAATGATCAGATAAAGCTTTACCTTCTGTACAAGTTGGAATTCTTTTTTAAGCATTGATTTCTTCCCCCTCTTTCAGACCGTAGAATTTCTTATTCGTGTCGTTGATCTTCAGGAAGAGCTGAATCAGCCAACGAGTAACGAGAAGAGCCGTGAACATGGATACAACGATACCTAAGAACAGCGTGGTTGCAAAGCCCTGAATGGTACCGGTTCCGAGGAAGAACAGAACGACTGCCGCAATGATCGTGGTGATGTTGGCATCCACGATGGCAGCGGTAGCACGCTTGAAGCCATCCTGCACTGCCTTGGGTGCAGATTTGCCCTTCTTCGCCTCGTCGCGGATACGCTCGAAAATAACGACGTTCGCGTCAACCGCCATACCGATACTGAGAATGATACCTGCAATACCGGGAAGCGTAAGCTGAACAAGGGGAATCTGGCTCATTAAGAAGAGCAGAAGGATAATGTAAATAAGCAGAGCGATGTCTGCCACTACGCCTAAGCCCTTATAGTAGATAGCCATGAATACCATAACCAGAGCTAAACCGATAGCACCTGCGAGAAGGCTCATCTGAAGAGCGTTTTCGCCGAGCGTTGCACTCATGGTACGGGGCTCAACTGCCGCAAAGCGTACGGGGAGCGAGCCGCTGGTCAACAGCATTGCAAGGTTCTGCGCATACTCGAAGCCCTCTTCACCCGTCCAGTTACCGGTAATCTGCATATTGTTCTGGTTGATGGTCGTGCTTACGGTAGGAGAGGAGATAACCTCGCCGTCCAACTCGATGCTGATGACCTTTTCCTCAGCGGAAAGCGAGGAATTCACAAGAGCAGCGGTAGCCTTCTGGAAGGCCTTTTTACCTGCATCATCAACCGTGATGGCAACTACGTAAGAGCTGGTCTCGGTGTCGTAGGTTACAAAAGCCTTTTCGATGTTTTCACCGGTCATAACAACCTTGGTGGGCTCTAATGCAGAATAGAATTCGAGCGTAGCCTGCTGACCGATGATCTCGAGAGCCTCGGAGGGATCGTCTACGTCGGGAATTTCGATACGGATTTTCTTCTTGCCGTCGATGGAGATCTGCTGCTGTACGGTTGCTTCGGTGTAGCCCTTAGCCGTTAAACGGTTGGTGAGCGCAAGAACGATAGCGTCCATGCTTTCGTCTAACGTTGCATCCGTTTCAGCGATTTCCTCTTCCGTCATTGCTACCTCGGAAGAGTTGCCCTCGCTATCCTTGACCATCTTGGTGTAGCTGGGCTCCATTACGACGTACACGCCACCCTTAAGGTCGATACCCAGTTTGATGGCACCTACTACGGACACGTATTCCTTGTAGTCGTTATCTCCGTAAGAGAAGCTGACAAACGTGAATACGCCGCAGAATGCGATGAGTAAGCACAGAATCGTTAAGGTTACGATTGCACCCGGCTTACGTGATTTGCTGACTTTGTTCTTCATGCCGCGTCCTCCTTAGCCATATTAGGATGACGGTAGAGGCGCGCGGCCTTAGTGGCGCTTTCTGCCATATTATCATCCTCGTCTAATTATATCGCGTATAGTATATTATACTTTTTTTTTGCTCTTTCGTCAATAAAAACAAGCCCCTTTTCCTTTTCTATTTGCAAAATTTCAGCGAAAACGCCAAACTTTCTGCAAGATTTAAGGAAATCACCCTTTTTCGGGGCGATTTTCACGGGGAGGACGAGCTGTTTTTTGCTTACAAACCTCTTTCTCACCCTAAAAAAGGGAGCATCGGGCAGCCGACGCATATATGCAAAAAACGGCACGCCAGAAACGCACCGCTTTTTACTAATTATAATAAGGAAAAAATGACAGACAACACGGAGTGCCGCTTGAAGAGCATAAGAAGGGAAGCCGTTACTCTGCTCCTGCCTTACGCGCCCGACGTCCGTTCATTTTTGCAGATATGCGTTTTTCAAAAAATCCGCTTACGCCTTGCCTGCACAGCCAAGCACGTTGATCAGCTTATGCTTAACGATCTCGTAGATAGCCGTACGTGCGGGGGTGAGGTACTGACGGGGATCGAAGTGTGCGGGATTTTCGTTGAAATATTTGCGGATAGCCGAGGTGAATGCTACGCGAAGGTCAGAGTCGATGTTGATTTTGCAAACAGCCATGGTAGCTGCCTGACGGAGCATCTCCTCGGGGATACCGATTGCGTTGGGCATTGCACCACCGTTTTCGTTGATGATTTTTACGCGATCCTGAGGAACGCTGGAAGCACCGTGCAGAACGATGGGGAAGTTGGGCAGTAATTTGCCAACCTGCTCTAAGATATCAAAGCGAAGCATGGGCTTGGTGTCGGGACCGAACTTGAATGCGCCGTGGCTGGTGCCGATAGCGATTGCAAGAGAATCGATGCCGGTTGCCTGAACGAACTCTGCTGCCTCCTCGGGGTTGGTGAACATAGCGTCCTTTGCATCTACGTTAACGTCATCCTCTACGCCTGCAAGCTTGCCGAGCTCAGCCTCTACCACTACGCCGCGGTCGTGCGCATACTCTACCACCTGGCGGGTAATGCGGATATTTTCTTCCATCGAATACTTGCTTGCATCGATCATAACGGAGGTAAAGCCGTCGTCAATGGCGGATTTGCAAAGCTCAAAGCTATCGCCGTGATCCAGATGCAGAACGATGGGCAGACCGGACTCAATCACTGCTGCCTCTACCAGCTTTTTGAGGTAGGTGGGGTTAGCGTACTTGCGTGCGCCTGCGGAAACCTGCAGAATGAGGGGTGCGTTGACCTCGGTACCTGCTTTAACGATACCTTGGATCATTTCCATGTTGTTCACGTTGAAAGCACCGATAGCGTAGCCGCCCTGGTAAGCCTTTTCGAACATCTCCTTGGAAGTAACGAGTGCCATGATAAACCTCCCTGCGTAAAAAATCATTTACGCGCGTTATTTTTTCGACTAACAGTATACCATAAATCGGCTTTTTTTGCAAGCAGAAAAGGCGGTATGTAAGTGGTTAGAGGCATTGAAAAATAAAATCCCCGTATTTTGCCAGAAAATTTGCTTTCTGCCCCTGCCGTCTGTTATAATAAGCGCAACGGTCAACCCTTGCCTGACCGCTCCCCTGCCAATAAAAGAAGGGGGATTTTTTAAGAGTATGGATGCAACTACCTTACTCACGGAATACGGCGGAGATACTGCGCTCGTGATTTTAACCGTTTCGGCAATCACCGAGCTGATCAAGCGGAAGCTGCCCGCCGTGCACAACAAATACGGAGATCTTTTCAGCTTTCTGGGCGGCTTTTTGCTGTATCTCGTATATGCGCTTTTCTTACAAAAGACGGACGCTCTTTCGGGAAGCGTTACCGCAGGCGCCTGCACGCAGGTGATACGCAACTTTTTGAGCAGAGCCTCCACAAGAACAGACCTTTCGGAGGCAAGACTTCTGACGGCTACGGGCATTCTGATGCACTATCTGCCCTATCAGCGTGCGCTCGCCTTCAGTCGCACACTGATTGCACGCATAGACAGCGCCACGGAAGAAAAGAAGCTTTCTGTCGCAGAGGAAACGCTCGCCTCTACCCTTACGCTGACACAACGGCAAAGGGTAAACCTTGCGTGCATTCTGCTTGCGGCACTGCAAAAGGTGGAATAATCGCCGTAATAACAAGGAAGAGCCCGATTTCGGGCTCTTTTTTGCTAAATAAAAGCCCGACGCAGAATTCTGTACGCCGGACTTTTGTTTTTTTTGGTTGAGGGAATTATTTTATAGGAGGCGGAAACAGCCCTTTCAGGTCATCTGTTGCCCTGCCTTGCCATGATGCTTGGATTTGTACCTGATACAGCTCAGATCACTAATCTTCAATATCCACATCGTCAACCCTGCCAAAGAGGTTGTAAGAAACAACAAAAGCCTCTCTTTCGTTGAGTATCCATACGTCCTTTCCCTTGTTTTCTATTCGCTATTGCGAAGATTTATGCCGTTTCATGCTTCGTTATTGCGAAGGTTTATACCTATTATACACAATCGGTCAGAGCAGGTGCAAATCAAAAAGGCATCGGAAAAATTTCCGATGCCTGATTTTCTACTGCTTAACTCCCGTGCTTCGTTTGAAAGCGGTATACCGAAGGGAAGCGGCACACTCTTTTTTTCTCACAACGACGGATACAGGTCTTTTCAAATAATGCCTTCCTTCTTTAAGCGGTGGAAGATGTAAACGGGTACGGCACTCCAGCCGTGACTCAGCGAGCCTGCACGCTCGAAGTCGCGGTCACCGAGATCGGTCTCCCAGAAGGTGGTTGCCCCGCGGTAAAGCATCGCACCAAAGCGCTCCTCTATCTCATTCAGCACGAGGGGTGCATATTTTGCAAGATCCACCTTGAAGAAGGCGTCGTATTTGAAGATGGTATGGCTGACGGTTGCACCCACCATGCCGTTATCGGGGGAAGACATACGCTGAGCAATTGTCTTCGCCTGCTCACAGGTTGCCGCTCCGCACAGAATGCAGACGCTGTTGGTCAGCTCGGAAAGGTGCTTGCGGTTTAAGTACGAGCCGAAAACGCCCTCATCCTTCAGCCAGAATGCCTGCATTGCGCTGTTGACAGACTCTGCCGCACTCTGATATTTTTCTGCAAGCGCCTGCTCGCCCTTCATACGCATCAGACTTGCCACGTGCTGTAAGGCAAGGGAATAAAAGGCGTTTAACGAGGCATCCGTGCTGGGAGAGGGGCAATAATCCTCACCCGGTGCCCATTGGTAGAAATTCCAAACACCCTCCTCAGGGAAGTTCTGCACCAGACCGTTCGCCTGCATTTTTCCCTCAAACGCACGCAGAATGCCGTTGATGGCAGGCATAGCCTCATCAATTAAGGTAAGGTCGCCCGTTTCTCTGCAATATTCCTCTACCATAACCGCATACATCAGCGAGAAATAGGGAATGGGCAGATCGAGCCCTGCGGGTGCGGTAAGCATGAGAAGCCCGTCGGGGCGACTGCTTTTTGCAATGAGTGCCAAGGACGCACGCGCAAACGTGTATTCGCCAAAGGCAAGATAGCCAAACAGCATCTGATTGCGGCTATCCATTGTATAGAGCGCCTGCTCACGCCAGGGGGTATCCTCGTAGTGGTCGTGCATACAGGCACGGAGCGTACGCAGGGAAACATCGTAAATGCGCTGATGCAGGCGGTCACGAAGCGCAAAGGGCTTTTCGGTTACGGGATAGCTTACGGGCAAAATGCCTGCGTAAAGATTTTTAACCGCCTTGGTATGGAAATGCAGCTGTAAATAACGGCAGCCCAAACGGCGGAAGCGGTCGGCAAAGCAGTTTTCCCCTGCCTTCAATTGGAAGGTAAGGGAGAAATCGCGCGTGCCGATGGAGGAACGCACTCTGCCATCCTCCACGTGCTCACCGTAGCCAATCTCCAACAAACAGTCCTCCTCTACCGTGCAGGCAAAGGTCAAAAAGCCTACCTCCTCTCTGCCGATATCCACGATTGCAAAAACACCGTCGCCATCGGGGGAAACAAGATTGGCAGGCATTGCATACGGACACTCCATGCCCATTTCGTCTGCCTCACGGAAGGAAAGCCACGCACGGTGCATACGCTTACCCACGCTTTCGCCCGATGCCTGCATAAACACACCCTGCTGAACGATTTCGCCCTGCGTTTTTTCGCACAGAGAAAGAGGCAGAATGGGCCGCTCCCTCATTTCGGTGCTGAGTCCGTTTACAACCGCGGCGGGTGCAAAGCCTTCAAGCGTGCCTCCCGTATGATTCCAATCGCTGACGCCCGAAAAATCGTAGCGATAGCCAAAGCCCATCTGCACGGTGATATTGCGGCAGTCGTGGCTCTGATAATCGGTGGCAAGCGCACACAAAACGCTTTCGTCGCTCTTGCACAGAATTTCGCCATCCTTACCCACAGCAAAAATCAAGCCTGCCTCGCCGGGATAGCAGGTGGCAGAGGGCTCACCCTCACGCCAGACCAGAAGGGCAATGCGGTTTACACCGCGGTTGAGTGTGATTTTGTATTCCTCACGGAAGCGGAAGAAGGGATAATCGGGGTATTTACCAAACCCCACCTCTTTTCCGTTGACGTACACGACAGCATTGCCGTCACAGCAGTATTGCAGGGTATATTCGCCACCCTCGCAGGTGACGTCCTTGACGAAGCGTACAAACTCGTCGGACTGCACCTCTTTTTTCCAGATCCATTGCGCATTACGAAGCATAGCATTACCTCACGCAGATATTGATACCTGCATTATAGCAGATACAAAGGCAGAATGCAAGCGTTTTATAAACTTTGTTTCAAATACCGTGTAAAAAATGCGCATCCACCTCCCTTTGCCGCACACAAAACTGGCAAAGAAATTACTGTTTCTTGCATATTCCCCCTCCCCCTCTCCTTCCGCCGAAAGGCACAAGGGCAAAAAAATACGCCACGGCAATTTGCCGTAGCGCAAGCGCTTGATTATTTACACAGATGAAGCACACCGCCGATTTTTGCGGCGATGTCCGCCTCTATTTTGGCAAGAGCCTCGCGGCAGGCGTTTTGCCGTGCGGTAATCTTCCGCGCCGCCATGCTTTTAGCAAGAATTTCGCCCCTGCAACGGATCTCACAGCAAAAGCCACCCTTAACGGCAACCTCGTGCCTGCTCATACGGTAGTTGGGCAAAAGCACCAGCTTTGCATAGCGTGAGGCAGGAGATTCCTCCGTTTTTTGCACATACCTCAGAGCCTTTTCTGAGCCAAACAGAGAGATTTCCTCTGCAAAGTCGGTGACGTAGCCGCTGAGATGCTCAAACAGCCTATGACAGCTTCTGGCATCGGCAAGTGCCTCGTGCGCATCCTCTGCCACGATGCCAAGCGACTCACACAGCCCGCCAAGCGAAAAATGCTCTGCCTCGGGCAGGTACTTATGCGCAAGCCTTTCGGTGCAGACGTAAAAGAACTCGGGCATGGGCAGATGATAGCGCTTCAGGCAGAATTCCAGCTTACGGATATCACCAATGGCGTTATGCGCCACGATGACGGTATCGGTGAAAAACTCCTTGATCTGCTCCCACACCTCGGGAAAGATGGGCTGATGCCGCACCATTTTGGGCGTGATTCCGTGGATTTTTACGGTGCGGTAGTTGAATTCGCACCTGGGGTTGATCAGAGAGGAGAATTCCTGCACCACCCTTCCGTTTTCCACAAGAACAAAGCCAACGGAGCATATATGATTATCGGCAGGAGATTCGAAATCCACCACCAGATAGCGATTGAGCTTATTGATCTTCATGCCTTTACTCTTTCGTACGATGCAGAAAGCTCCTTTAATTTTTCGGGTATGGAAATGTGCTGAGGGCAAACCGCCTCGCAGGCACCGCAGGCAATACACTGAGCGGCATTGCGGTCTGCTTCGATTTTTTCGTAGCCCTCAATCAATTCGTTTTCCCGCTTATACAGAGCAAAGCCGTTGTAGACCTTGAGCAGCTCGGGAATTTTGATTTGCTTCGGGCAAACCTCGCAGTAGCGGCATGACGTGCAGGGCACGGCGTACTCCGTGCGGTATTTTTCTGCCACGGCAAGCAGCAACGACTCTTCCTCCTTGCCAAGCGGCTGAAAGGACTGCATGGTGGCAACGTTATCCTCTGCCTGTGCAAGGGTGGTCATACCCGAAAGCACGGTGAGCACGTTTTTACGGCTTGCGGCAAAGCGGATTGCCCACGATGCCACCGAGCGATCGGGCGCAATTGCTTCAAGCACACGGTTGAGCTGAGGCGAAAGATTGGCAAGCGCACCGCCGCGCACGGGCTCCATAACAATACACGAAAGCCCCTTCTGCTCTACTAAGGCATACTGCTCCCTTGCATAGGGCGCCCAGTCAAAATAGTTTAACTGCAACTGTACGAAATCCCACTCGTAGCAATCGAGCAGCTTTTGCAGCTGAGCCGTGGAGCCGTGGAAGGAAAAGCCCAGCCGTCTGATATTGCCCAGACGCTTTTGCTCGGTAAAAAACTCGTACGCACCGTAATCGAGATATTTTTGCCAGTTCTCGTCATCCACAGCGTGGAGAAGATAGAAATCAAAATAATCGGTATTACAGCGGCGGCGCTGCTCGGCAAAAACGTTGGCAACGTCATCCTTATCCTTTGCCATCCATACGGGGAATTTATCTGCAAGGTAATAGCTACCGCGCGGGTAGCGAGAAAGCGCCTGCGACAAAAACGCCTCGCTTTTGCCGTCGTGGTACATATAGGCGGTATCGTAATAGTTTACACCGCTTGCGTATAAATAATCGATGATCTGCGTGGCGGCAGGAGCATCAATCTCGCCCGAGGGCAGGGTGGGGAAGCGCATAGCGCCCATACCGATCAGCGAAACCTCCGCCGATAATGCCTTTCTTTTTTCCATAATTTTCTCCTTTATATTCCTTTCCTATACGCACGCAAACGCCTGAGCGTCTGCCGCAGTGTTTACTTGAAATCTGCAATCTCTCTTTGTGCGGCGCGGTCTAAATCTCTTGCACGGATGGCATCCTTTTTGTCGTGCGCCTGCTTGCCCCGACAGAGCGCAAGCTCCACCTTAACCAGGGCATCCTTAAAATACATCTTCATAGCAACAAGCGTATAGCCCTTTTGCTGAATTTTACCCACCATTTTGCGGATTTCAGACTTGTGCAGCAGAAGCTTACGGTCGCGTCTGGGGTCTTTGGAGTTGTACGCAGACTGATGCTCGTACGGGCTGATGTGTGCATTTTTGAGCCACACCTGACCGTCACGGATCAGCGCAAAGCTATCACGAAGGTTGACATTGCCCTGCCGACAGGATTTCACCTCGCTGCCCTCTAAAACGATACCCGCCTCGAAGGTTTCCTCCACGAAGTAATCGAAGCCTGCCTTTTTGTTTACCGTGATGATTTTCATAAAAACACCCCCGAATAAGAAAATAGCCCCGTAAAAATACGGGGCGTAATGCTCGTTGACAGTTCCGCAGAAAATATGCGAACCCTGCGTTCACCGATAATCAGAACGAAATGAGCTGCAAAATAGCAAAAATCAGGCACAGAACGGCAAGCGCGATGGCTAAAATAACCGTTAACTTTTTCATGCGCTGTTCGCCACGTTTTGCTTTATTCTTTTCGAAATACGTTTCTGCGGAGCCGGAGAGTGCGCCTAAGCCGTTTTCCTGCGAGGGCTGAGCCAGAACGAGAACAACCACTGCAATGGAAATGGCAACAATTAAACCAAGAACCACATAAACTACGGGCTGATACCAACCGGGAGCAATACCGTCGCCGGCAGCAAGCATCAAATTAAAGAATTGATTAAGCATTTAACCACCTCTGTCGCCAAATTTCCGTTTGGCGCATATTATTTTGCTATATTGATGTAATTTTTGAGAAATTACGTCACGTACGCTTTATTATATCATACCTAACAACTTTTTACAAGCAAATTAGGCACGTTTTATCAAACTTTTTCCTGTCATCTGCTCAGGTTTTTCAATTCCCATAGCATCCAGCAGGGTGGGAGCAAGATCTGCCAGCACGCCGCCCTCGTTTAAGGAAGCATTTTTGAGGGTATCGTCCACCAGAATTACGGGCACGGGATTGGTCGTGTGTGCGGTGAAGGGAGAGCCGTC